>NZ_JAMXLV010000022.1 GCF_024054535.1 Thermococcus alcaliphilus
GAGCTGGTATAAGTCTGCTTTTAAGAGTCTGGGGTTGGGTTATCTGCATGTGACTTTCGGGCCGAGGAACAGTGTTGAGCGCTGGTTTAGGACGTTGAAGGAGCGGACGAAGCGTTTTTGGAATAATTTCAGGAGTGAGGACTGGAGGAGGGTTCATAGGTTTGTTTTTCTGTTTGCCTTCTGGTATAATTTTGTCAGAATTCATTCTAGGTTTGGTGGTCCGCCTGGTGATTTTGCTGAATGGCTTCAGGAGGTAATGCCCCAGTTATCCTAACAGTATCAAAACCACCATAAATTATATTAACTGGGAAATCCCTAAACTTTATGGTGGCAGTTACATGCAAGCAGTTATTCTAGCGGGCGGAAAAGGCACAAGATTGCTTCCTCTAACCGTCTACCGCCCCAAACCAATGATTCCATTTTTCAACAAACCCATGATGGAGTACATAGTCAACGCCCTAGTAAACGCTGGAGTGGAAGAGATATTCGTACTCGTTGGATACCTAAAAGAGAGAATCATGGAGTATTTTGGAGACGGAAGTGATTTTGGGGTTGAGATTCACTATTCAAATGGAGAAAACATAAAGCTTGGAACCGCAGGAGCAACAAAAAAGGTTGTGGACAAAATAGAGGACACGTTTATAGTCGCTTCAAGTGATGTTCTCACCAATTTAGACATTAGAGCTCTCTATGAGTACCACAAGAAAAAGAAAGCTCTCGCAACAATAGCCCTCTCGCAGGTTGAAGATCCAACCCAGTATGGGATAGCGATTGTAGATTCAGAGAACAGAATAATAAGGTTCAAGGAAAAACCAAAGCCGGAAGAGGCATTCAGCAACCTTGTAAATGCAGGCATCTACGTCTTCGAGCCAGAGGCATTCGATCTAGTACCCAAGGGGGAAAACTTTGATTTCTCACTCAATCTGTTTCCCAAAATGCTCGAAGAGAAGCTGCCTCTCTACGGTTTTCCGTTTAAAGAATACTGGAACGACGTGGGAAGGCCATCAAGCTACCTTCAAGCAACTGAGGACGTGTTCTTGGGGAGACTGAGACTCCCACAATTAAGAACGGAATCCCTAAAAGGGAACCTAGAATACGGGGGCTCCCTTTACAGCGGGAGGAGATGTCAAATCAGAAACCCAAGCATAAGGGGATTTGCCGTACTGGGAGATAACGTTAAAATAGGCAGAAACGTTAAAATAGAACGGTCGGTAATATTCTCCAATGTGACTATCGAGGAAGGAGCAGAGATCTACGAAGCGATAATTGGAGAGAACGTTTACATTGGAAAGGGTGTAATTATTGAAAGCGGTAGCGTTATCGGAGATAACTCCGTGATTGAGGACTTCACAAAAATTGGTGCAAATGTAAAAATCTGGACTGAGTCAAGAATTGGAAAAGAAAGTATAATACTTCCTGATTGAGGTGATTATGATGGAGATTTATAGATCCGAGGAATTCAACCCAGAAGAGCTCGCTCTGCTTGGTAGAGCAATAGGAACCGTAGGACAGGGAACTATAGTGGTAGGACGAGACGGAAGGGCAATTTCAAGGTATGGAAAGAGGGCACTCGTAGTGGGAATCGTAAGCACCGGGGCAGCAACTATGGATGTTAGACTTATTCCGCTAATAGCACTCAAAGATTTTGCCCATAAGAGGGGCCTACCCCTAGTATATGTTTACTATCACAATGGGGTAAGGGTAGAGATTAGTGGCTTTGACCCCGATGAAATAAAGGCCATACTGGAGAGTAAGAAGTTTATAGAGGCACATCCCAACGATATAGGAGCGACTGTTTATTACCCCAACGCCCTAGATGACTTTCTGCAGGATATTTTCAGGCACTATAACTTCAAGATAGAGGGAAGCGCATTGGTGGATTGCATGAATACTCCAGCAGTGCTTTTCTTCCCCAGATTAAATGAACACTTTGGGTTTGAAGTGGAACTTCTCAACGATATGATGACCAGCTACTTGCCTCCAAAACCTAAAGAGGTTTACCTTCAAAAGCTCAAAAAAGGAGAGTACACCTTCGGACTTCGCTTTAAGCCAAATGGATATGTAGAATTCCACAAAGGAGAAGAAGAAAAAGAGTTTGGTAGCATGTGGAAGCTCTTAGATTATATGAAGAAGACCCTCTGAATTCAACTCTAAGAAGAAATACAAAAGGCAAAAAGCATTAAAAAGAAAAGGATCAGGTAAGTTGCAACTCTGGAGGTGTATTTATGGGCATGTTCATCGTCTTAGAAGGAATCGACGGGGCAGGAAAGTCAACTCAAGCTAAAATGCTTGCGAAGTGGTTTGAAAATAAGGGATACGAAGTCGTTCTCACCAAAGAACCTACAGACACTGCTTTTGGAAAGCTAATAAGGAGACTCGTACTGACGGGAGGAAAAGAGGGAATAATCGATGGTGCACGGATAAGCAAAGAAGCAGAGGCACTACTTTTTGCTGCAGATAGAGCCGAGCACGTTAAAAAACTCATAGAGCCTTCTCTGAAAGCCGGAAAGGTGGTTATATCCGATAGGTATTTCTACTCATCCCTAGCTTACCAGTGGGCTAGGGGGCTTGATCTGGAGTGGCTTATCAACTTGAATGCCTTTGCCCCAAGGGCTGACCTCGTAATCCTTCTCGACTTGCCAGTTAAGGAGAGCATAAAACGCATAAACGGTAGGAGCATCAGGTCAGAGTTTGATAAGATCGTGGAGCTCCAGAAAAAGGTGAGGGAAAACTACCTAAAGCTTGCCGAGAAGTTTGAGGAGATAAGGATTATAAACGCCCTAGCCCCTGTTGAGGATATTCACAACGACATAGTGGCTCTGGTTGAGCATGAACTCCTTGAAAAAAGAGAGTAGAGGTCAGACAGTGCCGATCTCATCATCTATCAGACCGGTAAACGCACATCATCCCAAACCTTTTAACTCCCTATTCTTTAAAAAGTGTTAGCCGATGACGAGCGTTAGCCACCCTGATGAGTGATGACAAGAGGGTTAGCTGAGGCTTTGCCTTGTGAGGACATATTACTCCGAGTGATGATGCATCCGTGTCGTTTTATGCTCATCAAAGACTAATTTGTGCTTTTTTATGGTCAAGATTGCCTAACTGCGCTTTCTCGGAAAGCTTATATAGACTTTTACCGATATGAAACTCGGTGATTGTAAAAATGCTTGATTATTTCTTCACCCCAAGGAGCGTTGCGGTGTTGGGGGCATCTAATGACCCTCTGAAACTCGGTTATGAGGTCTTCAAAAACCTTAAAGAGTACAAAGGGAAAGTTTATCCAGTAAATATAAAAGACGAAGTCGTTCAAGGGATTAAAGCATACAAGAACGTCAAGGACATTCCAGATGATGTTGACCTAGCTGTCATAGTTGTACCCAAAAGATTTGTCAAGCAATCACTCATCGATTGCGGAGAAAAAGGCGTGAAAGGTGTCATAATAATAACAGCAGGATTCGGCGAAATGGGTGAAGAAGGAAAGAAAGAAGAGAGAGAACTCGTTGAAATAGCCCATAAATATGGAATGAGAATCATAGGGCCTAACTGTGTAGGAGTAATGGACACTCACAGCAATCTCAATGCAACATTTATCATGAATGCCAAGAAAGGCAGCGTTGCTTTCGTATCCCAAAGCGGAGCCTTAGGAGCTGGAATAGTTTACAAGACTATCAAAGAGGACATCGGCTTTTCCAAGTTCATAAGCGTCGGGAATATGAGTGACGTGGACTTTGCAGACCTTATGGAGTATTTGGCTGAGGATGAAAACAGCAAAGCTATCGCCCTTTATATAGAGGGTATAAAAGACGGAAGGAGATTCATGGAAGTTGCGAAAAGAGTCAGCAAGAAGAAGCCAATAATAGCCCTAAAAGCCGGAAAGAGCGAAAGTGGTGCAAGGGCTGCCTCATCCCATACGGGTTCTTTGGCCGGAAGTTACGCTATTTATGAAGCTGCATTCAAGCAAAGCGGAATTTTAGTTGCAAACACTATAGACGAAATGTTAAGCATGGCAAGGGCTTTCACCCAACCACTGCCAAAAGGAAAGAGAGTCGCAATAATGACCAACGCAGGTGGTCCAGGGGTTTTAACGGCAGATGAAATAGACAAGAGAGGATTAAAGTTAGCCAACTTGGAAGAGGAGACAATGCAAAAGCTCCGCTCATTCTTGCCTCCAATGGCGGCAGTTAAAAACCCAGTTGACATGATAGCCTCAGCCAGGGGAGAAGAGTACTACAAGACAGCAAAGCTCCTTTTAGAGGATGAAAACGTTGATATGCTCATCGCTATTTGTGTTGTGCCAACTTTTGCGGGGATGACTCCAACAGAGCATGCGGAAGGAGTCATAAGGGCGGTAAAAGAGGTTAACAATGGAAAACCGGTTTTGGCATTGTTCATGGCTGGATACGTTAGCGAGAAAGCCAAGGAACTTCTTGAAAAGGAAGGAATTCCAACTTATGAACGACCCGAAGACGTTGGGGTAGCTGCTTATGCTCTGGCGGAGTTTGCCAAGTCAAAGGGTGTTGTTAAAGAATGAGGTGGTGTAGATGGCTAAAGTTAGTGATATTGTTTTATGGGACAAACCCGGAGAAAGGGTTTTGCTTTTAGGAAACCAGGCAATAGCTAGGGGAGCACTTGAGGCAAACATAGCGGTTTATGCCGCTTATCCTGGAACTCCAAGCTCTGAGCTCACCGATACAATGGCTGTTGTAAGCAAAAAAGCTGGAGTCTACATGGAGTATTCCACAAACGAAAAGGTAGCTTTTGAGACCGCTTTAGCCGCAGCTTGGAGCGGCCTTAGAGCAATGACCGCAATGAAGCACGTTGGTTTAAACGTCGCTGCCGATACTTTCATGAGTGCTGTTGGAATGGGAGTAGAGGGTGGATTCGTCATAATGGTGGCAGACGACCCAAGCATGTGGTCTTCACAGAATGAACAAGATACTAGGATTTATGCAAAGTTTGCAAATGTTCCAGTCCTTGAGCCAAGCGATCCCCATGAGGCAAAGGAGATGACAAAGTACGCCTTTGAGCTTAGTGAGAAGTTTAAGCACTTTGTGATTTTAAGGACAACGACGAGAACTTCCCACGCAAGAGGAGATGTAGTATTAGGGGAACTGCCAGAGGAAATAAAGCAAGGAAAGAGAAAGTTTGGAAAGTTCAAAAAAGATCCAAACAGGTTTGTCGACGTCCCAGCTAACGCAAGAAAATTCCACCCAATAATCCTTGAGAAGATTGAGAAAATAAGAGAGGAACTCAACAACTGTCCATTCAATTGGATAGAAGGCAGCGAGAACGCCAAGGTTGGTATCATCGCTCCGGGTTTGAGCTACGCCTATGTGAAAGAAGCTCTCGCCTGGCTTGGCGTTGACGATGTGAAGATTCTCAAGCTTGGAACACCGTTCCCTGTTCCCTATGGTTTGTTAGAGAAGTTCTTTGAGGGACTTGAGAAGGTTCTTATCGTAGAGGAGCTCGAGCCGGTTGTTGAGGAGCAGGTAAAAACGTGGGCTTACGACAAAGGGCTTACTATCCCAATCCATGGCAAGGATCTCGTGCCCAGAGTTTACGAGATGACAACAAGGAGGGCAGTAACTGCTATAGCAAAGTTCCTTGGGCTTGAGACGCCAATAAACTTTGAAGAGCTTGACGCAAAGTACGAAAAGGTTAAGCCACTCTTACCCCCAAGACCTCCCTCACTGTGTCCAGCATGTCCACACAGAAACAGCTTCTACGCAATAAAGAAAGCCACAAGGGCCAGGGCAATCTACCCGAGCGATATAGGATGTTATACCCTAGGATTGCTTCCGCCGCTCCAAACGGTTGATACAACGGTTGCAATGGGTGCTTCAATTGGAATTGCCCATGGATTGAGCATAGCCCAAAACGGAAGCCTAAGTGAAGAACAGAGAAACCCCGAAAAGCAGGTAATAGTTGCCACAATTGGTGATTCAACATTCTACCACACTGGATTACCGGCTTTGGCAAACGCAATCTACAACCGCTCAAACGTGCTGATAGTGGTTTTGGATAACCTCGTCACTGCAATGACCGGTGATCAGCCAAATCCAAGCACCGGACAGACCCCGCATGGTATGGGCAAGAGGATACCCATTGAGGATGTTGCAAAAGCCATGGGAGCCGACTTTGTGGCAGTAGTTGATCCATATGACATAAAGACAACCTATGAAACCATAAAGAAAGCCTTAGAGGTTGAAGGAGTTAGCGTTGTGGTATCAAGACAAGTCTGTGCTCTCTACAAAGTGGGACAAATGAGAAGAAGAGGCGAAAAGTGGCCAATCTACCAAGTCAATGAGGAGAAGTGTACAGGATGTAGGGTATGTATCAACGCCTACGGCTGTCCAGCGATTTACTGGGACGAGGAGAAGAGACAGGCAAGAGTTGAGCCAACAATGTGCTGGGGATGTGGAGGTTGTGCTCAAGTATGTCCATTCGGAGCTTTTGAGCCTGTAGAGGAGGGATCACAATGAGGGAGTATAACATAGTCATCACTGGAGTAGGAGGCCAAGGAGTTTTAACTGCCGCAAACATTCTTGGCTGGGCTGCCTTAAGAGCGGGATACAAGGTAAGATTAGGTGAAGTCCACGGAATGAGCCAGAGGTTTGGGTCAGTTATAAGCTATGTGCGCTTTGGCGAAGACGTTTACGGCTCAATGGTGCCAGAGGGAAAAGCAGATGTTATGCTTTCCTTCGAGCCTGTCGAGGCCTTAAGATACGTTAACTACCTCAAAGAGGGTGGAATGGTAGTTGTTAACACAAAGCCAATAGTTCCAGTGCAGGTTTCAATGGGAATGGCAAAGTACCCGAGCTTGGACGAGATAAGGAAAGTCTTCGAAGAGGACTTCAAGGCGAAATGGATTGGCTTTAATGCTGAAGAGCTTGCGGAAAAAGCAGGACACGTTGTTACGACCAACACAGTTCTAATTGGAGCTTTAACACAAATTCCAGAGTTCCCACTCGATGCAGAACACGTTAGAGAGGTCATAAAAATAAGCGTTCCTCCAAAAGCCGTGGAAATGAACATGAAAGCCTTTGACCTTGGAATAAAGGCTGCAAAAGAGATTTTAGGGCTCTAAGCCCTCTTTTTACTTTTTTCTTCCGAAAGCCTCGCCCTTTAGGGCGGGGATGCAGTAATTGAAAATTAGCCTGAAAACAGGAAAGCAAAACTATTTTAAAGCCTAAAAAACATACTACACCTTGTAATGAAGCGGACAATAACAGTAAAACTCCACCCCTCAAAAGAGCAAGAGAAAGCACTCAAAGAGTTAGCTTTTATCAGCTCGAAAATCTGGAATAGAGTAAACTACCTTAGGAGACAGGAATTCTTTGATGGCAAACCAATAGACTTCAACAAAAGCGAGAAAATAGTTTATGAAGAGTTTAAAGCCGAGATAGGCTCGGCAACGGTCCAGCAGATAGCAAGAAAGAACGCTGAAGCTTGGCGTTCATTCTTCTCCCTCTTGAGGAAGAAGAGAAACGGTGAACTCCCCAACTGGCTCAAACCCAGACCACCAGACTACTTGAAAGATAACGGAAACAGGAAACCATTAATAGTCCTTAGAAATGACCAGTACAAGATTGAGGATAACAAGCTAATTCTCAAAGGCCTTGGCAAATTCAAGCGTTTGGAAGTCCAGTTCAAGGGGAGAATACACTTGAAGGGCAAACAAGGACGGTTAGAAATCAAGTATGACCCAATCAAAAGAAAGTGGTATGCCCACGTGAGCTACACGGTGGAAGAAAGGCTTTATGGTCAAGAGTGGGTTGAACTCCCAAGGCAACCCTTGGGCAACCTCTCCGCTGGAATTGACCTTGGTGTAAACAACCTGATGGCTGTTTATGTGGAGAACGGGGAGAGCTTTTTAGTGAACGGTAGGCCACTCAAGAGCATAGCCTTCTACTGGAGGAAGAGGATAGCTGATTATCAGTCAAAACTCAATAAGAGCGGGGCAAAGAGGAGTAGAAAGCTCTCCAGAATACACCAGAAGGCCAAACTTCAGGCGAAACACTACATCAACACGGCAGTAAGGCAAACTATTGAGAGGCTCTACCAGATGGGCGTCTCCAGAATTGTAGTCGGTCATCCCAAGGAAATAACGAGAAACTCCGACAGAGGCAAAAAGCAAAATTTCATTCTCTCTCACGTCTGGCGGTTCAATACAGTGATTAAACGCTTGAGAGAAGTTGCGGAAGAGTATGGTATTCAAGTTTTGGTAGTTAATGAGGCTTTCACTTCGAAAACCTGCCCCGTTTGCGGGAAGCCCCACGAGAGGGCAAGGTTTGTTAGAGGATTATTTAAGTGTCCCGAGACGGGGCTTGTGTTTAATGCGGACTTAGTTGGAGCATTCAACATTTTGAAAAAGGCTGTGAAAACGATAACCCCGAGCCTGCCGGGTTTAACGGGAGGTAGGGGTAATTGGGGGAAGGCCCTCCCAGAGGGGTCGAAGACCCGCTTTAACTTGAGTCTGAATGAGACCCCTCAAACCTTCCCGTCATTGGCGAGGGGTTAAGCCGAACCCTCGCCGTTCACGGCGGAGAGGAGGTCAGTTAATTTCCCACCACTTACCATATATTTTCTTCGCAGCCTCAACAACCTTTACGGCTTTATGGCTTGGATGGACTTCCTCTATGGGAGCTTCTCTAGAAAGATACCCACTAACAAATGCCGGAAGACCCTTTCTTAATCCCACGCTGTATCCTCCTTCTAAAACAACAGCCAAGCTAAACTTTGAAAGGGAAGCTCCGGCAAAGTGATAAAACCTCTCAGTTAACTCCATTGTCGCAAGACCATCGTTTCTAAAGGCATCGAAGCCCGCTGAAATTACCACAACTTTTGGCTCAATGTTTTCAAGAATGGGAATCACTATTTCTCTCCACGCAAAGATGTAGTCGTCATCTTTGGAATAATGCGGCATTGGAATGTTTACTTTGCTCCCCTCTGCCCCTTTTCCCCCGATATCGTAAATCTCTCCGCTTCCCGGATAAATGCCCTCCTCGTGGATATCTATGTGCACGACGTTTTTATCTTCCCAGAAAATCTCCTGGGTGCCGTTGCCATAATGAACGTCAAAGTCTATCACAACTGCATCTCCAAGAGCATCTTTAATCTCAAGGGCGGCTCCAGCGGAGTTGTTAAAGATGCAGAAGCCGAGAGTTGGTGCGTTGAATGCTCTACCCCTCCTACCAGCGTGATGACCTGGTGGCCTAACAAGGGCAAGATAAATGTCTCTCCTTTTGAGAGCAAGCCTCGCCGTCTCAACAGCTGCTCCAAAAGCCTTAAGAGCAGCTTCCCAAGTGGCTGGGGATACATAGGTGTCGGGGTCAATAAAGGAGAAGCCCGTTTTTGAGAGCTCTCTTATCCTTTCAACGTATTCCTCCGAGTGAACTCTTAAAAGCTCCTCTACTTCTGCCTCTGGAGGGTCCCTTACGTTCCTCCACAAACCAGATTCCCTAAGACCCACTATAGCAAGCTCAAGCCTTTCTGGATTTTCAGGGTGATATCTTAGAGGTTTATGCTCTTTAAAGACCTCGGAATAGAGAATCTCCATGGAAATCCCCTAGAAAAGTTAAAAAGGAGATTAAGCCTCCTCTTCAATGAGGCCGTATTTTTCAAGCTCATGAAGAAGCTTTTTAACAGCTTCCCAGGCATCGTGTTCACTCTTTGCCCCGCTGCACACGATTTTTCCGGAGCTAAAGAGGAGGATAACAGCCTTTGGATCCTTAACACGATAGATAACACCGGGGAACTGCTCAGGTTCATACTCACAATTTGGCAACACAAGAGCGACAGCATCGAGATTAAACTCCATCTTAAGATCGCCGCTAAACACCATATTTTGGATATCTATCTCCGGCGCTCTGGTGAACTTAGTCCCGATCTTTGAGAGCATTTCAACAAGCTTTGAAACTGCTGCCTGAATGTCTTCAACGCTCTTTGCCCCAGTTACCACGAGTTTACCCGAGCTAAACACAAGGAGGGCAACTTTTGGCTCATCGAAGCGGCATATTATCCCTGGGAACTCCTCCGGGTTATACTTTGAGTGCGGGCAGATTTCTATCACTTTTTCGAGATCAAGAGAAGCAAAAAGATCCACAGAGGCTACTATGTTTTCTATCCTAAGTTCAACATTGCTCATATCAACCAAGGCTTACACCTCCACTGGGTTTAAAAACCCTTTATAAATAATCCCCTAGGGGTTTTTAAAGTTTAGTGAGGGGCTCGTTAAAATGCAAATCTTAACGCTATTAAAAAACTTTAAGTAGTTTACCTCCATTTATTTTTTGGTGAAGAAAATGATCGTGGAAGAGCTTAAAGAGATAACTCAACTTCCCGGCATTTCGGGATATGAGGGCAGGATAAGGGAGAAGGTTATCGAATGGATAAAGGATTTCGCTGACTACAAGGTTGATACAATTGGAAACCTTATCGTGGAGCTTGGAGAAGGGAAAGAAAAGGCCATTTTTATGGCACACATGGACGAAATTGGACTCCTGATAACAGGAATAACCAATGATGGAAAGCTAAAGTTTAGGAAAATTGGGGGAATAGATGATAGGCTTCTTTTGGGAAGGCATGTAAGGGTAATAACCGAGAAGGGGGAGCTGGACGGAGTTATAGGTGTAACACCAGTTCACCTCAACCTTGAAAGGAAGTTCGACACCATTCCTTGGCACAGTCTCGAAATAGACATTGGAGCGGAATCAAAGGAAGAAGCCGAAGAAATGGGAGTAAAGGTTTTGGACTTTGCAGTATTTAAAAAGCACTTCAGCATCTTAAACAACAAATACATCGCTACACGTTCCTTAGACGACAGGTTTGGTGTTATTGCTTTGATTGAAGCCATAAAAGACCTTGTTGATCATGATCTGGATGGAAAATACATCTTTGCCTTTACGGTTCAAGAAGAGATAGGGCTTAAGGGAGCCAAGTTTTTGGCAAACAAATATTCACCAAAGTACGCCATAGCTGTAGATTCGTTTGCATGCTGCTCTTTCCTTACTGGAGACGTGAGGCTCGGAAAAGGTGCTGTAATAAGGGCTGTTGACAATTCAGCAATCTACACCCCATCTCTGGCAAGGAGAGCCCTTGAAATAGCAAAAAAGAACAACATTCCAATACAGATCGGAGTTACCGGGGGAGGAACTGATGCATCGGTTTTTGAAGCCAAAAGCCAGACTTTGGCTCTAAGTGTTCCCATAAAATACCTCCACAGCGAAACGGAAATGCTCCATCTAGATGACCTCAAAGCCCTGATAAAGCTAATAGAAGCACTAGTGTTTGAACTCGAATAACGGAGGTGATTCTTTGCTTAAATATGTTGGGTATTTTGGTGTTGGAGTTTTCATAGGTATATTGGCAGCTCTCTTCGGCTTAGGGGGAGGGTTTTTGATCGTACCAACTCTAAACCTCTTAGGAGTTGAAATCCATCACGCAGTTGGAACCTCAAGTGCTGCCGTTGTTTTCACTTCCCTAAGCTCTGCCATAGCCTATCACAGACAGAGGAGAATACACTACAAAGCAGGTCTCCTCTTGGCAAGCACTGCAGTGATAGGAGCGTACATAGGGGCATGGATGACGAGTTATATAAGTGCAAGCCAGTTAAAGGTCATTTTTGGTGTAGTCCTATTCCTTGTGGCAATAAGGCTTTACCGCAAAAAGAGCAAAGAGCCACATGAAGTAGATTTGAGCCAGATAAAGCTGGATTATAAAATTGTGCCTATTGGAGGATTCATAGCAGGAATAGCAAGCGGGCTGCTTGGTATAGGCGGCGGAGCAATAAACGTTCCTTTCCTAACTTACATGGGACTGCCGATACACTATGCCGTGGCAACTTCAAGCTTTGCCATAGTATTTACCGCCACAAGCGGGGCTTTTAAACACTATATGCTCGGGAACGTTGAAGTTGAGTGGCTAATACTACTTGTACCGGGGTTGATAGTTGGGGCTCAGTTAGGGGCAAAGATAGCGAAAAGAACCAAGGCAAGCAACCTAACAAAAGCTTTCGCTGTTGTGATGGCATTCCTAGCCCTCAGAATGATTCTCAAAGGACTTGGCTACCCAGTTCCTTGAGTTTTTGTTATTAACTTTTTTAGGGAAAAAGAGATTTAAAGTGATTTTGCGAACTTTTTTCATGATCGAGTATCTCGTCGATTTCATCATTGGGCTTGCAATAGGGACAATAGCTGGACTTTTTGGAGTCGGTGGAGGGTTTCTTATAGTTCCAACGCTTACTTTTATAGGATTACCTATTCATACTGCAATTGGGACAAGTCTTGCCTGCATAGCAATTAGTTCTCTTGCTTCCGCTTATACCCACATTAAAAAGAGAAAAGTTCTTTTTAAGGTGGTGGCAATTAAAGAGGCATTTTCAATGCCAGCCGCACTAATTGGGGCCCATGTGACAACATTTTTACACGAATCCCTCCTAAGAGGAATGTTCTCAATGCTGTTGTTCTACCTGGCATATAAGATGGCCACAACACCTTCAAAATCTCATCATGAAGAAAGCCTCAAAATAAACTACAAGAATGTTCCCATAGTGGGTGTACTTTCAGGCTTTGTATCCGGTCTGCTTGGAATAAGCGGAGGGATTCTGAACGTCCCCCTTTTCCATGTTCTTGTTGATATACCTGTAAGGTACTCTATCGGGACATCTAGTGTGGCACTATTTTTCACAGCTCTCGCTGGAACTTATGGACATCTTAAGGCAGAAAATGTGAACATTGAAACGGCACTTCTTTTAGCTCCAGGGCTGGTAATAGGAGCGTACCTAGGGGCGAGAAGTGCCCACACTTTGCATCCAGAGAAATTAAAACGTTGGTTTGCTCTTATACTCATTTTGATCGGAGTTAAAATGTTAATTTAGCCCTTAAATTTATTAACTTCTCCCCCATAATTAAAAAAGAGCTTTGGAACAGCTTGAAACCTTCGTTTCACCGGGTTCCTAAAGTAAGCCAAGATCATATTAACGATGGTGAGAGTGATGAAGTTTAGTGCTCTTGGGATCATCCTTGTTTTAATAGGCGGGCTAATCCCCATTAGCATTGCCCAAAACCAAAGCAACAGCCAATATCTGGAGGAGCAGAGCAACGAGAGTATGGCAGGAGAGCTAATAGCTCAGCTGACCAAACTCAGCGAATTTGTAGAATCAAGGATAAGGCCCATAAAGAACGAACTGCCCCAGGATACTTTAGAGAACTACAAAAAAGCCGAAGACCTCAAAGAAAAAGCTTCTCTGGAATATCAGAATGGAGAATATCAAAATGCGATCCAGGATGCCCTATTGGCTATGAAACACTATAAAGAAGTTCTCAGGGAATTGAAAGAAACAGAAAGTACAGAAATGTTGAGAGAGCAGATGAATGTGGAAGCTGAAAGGATCATTGCGTATTTCTCCTACGTAGAGAAGGTCATAAAAGTGGCTGAAAAGGAAGGAGTTAACACGGACAGGCTGATAAAAACCTACAAGGAGACCAAAGATGCTTATAGAACTGTCCTTGAAGCCTTAAAAGCAAAAAAGATAGAAGATGCGAAAAGAAACATGGAAATTGCTAGAATGAAAAGGGCTGAACTCAATAGAGAACTAGAAAAAGTGCTCAGAGAACTCGCTTCGAGGAATGCTGAAAGGATCGTTAATTCTTTCTTGGTAAAGACCAAGCAGAGTATTGCAGTTGCTGAGGTAATGGTAGAAAACGCAAAAACAAGAGGCATGAACGTGAAAGAGGCGGAGCAGAGCATAGAGAGAATAAAAAACATCTACATAAAAGTCGAGAGCTTAGCAAAAGAAGGGAAATGGATTGAGGCATTAGGGGTAATCAGAGAGAATTCCCACCAAATACAGAAGTTCTTTAGGACGATAGAAAGAGTTAGAAGAGAGAACATAAACATAAAAGAAACCCTAGAAGAGCTGAGAGAGAGGATAAAAAAGGATACAACCGCAATTGCAATTCTAAAGAAGAAAGGAATAAATACAGCAAGAGCTGAGGTGCAGCTCAAAGGAGCCGTCAATGAGCTTTCTGCAGCGATTATTTCATTAAAACGCAACGATATCAGCAACGCCATCGTCCATATTCAGAGAGCTGAAAAGCTTCTCGCAGAGGTAGAGGAATTCATAAAGGCCAACTCTTAGGGGGTGCAGAAGTGAAACGTGCCTTTGCTCTAATAAGCATCCTCATTCTCCTGCCCGTTGTCAGTGCCCAGTTTACAGTTTCACAGGTGGAGCTGACGATCTACACCGATGGTTACGTTAAGGTTCATTATCAGTTGATTCCAGAGGAATACACCTCTCAAATCAGCCTGCCGCTTTTAGGGAAAAACTACGAAGGTGTGGAGGTTGTTGATGAAAACGGCAATCCCCTTAATTTTGAAGTTTACAATGAATCGCTCATCATTTATGTGGAAAATGCTCAAGTCGTAGATGTGTCCTACTATACTCCCGATCTGACGTATAAAGAAGGCTTAGTGTGGACTATTAACGTCTCAATGGAATATCCCTTTGACGTCATTCTTCCTGAAAATGCCGTTGTGGTCGATTTATCCGAGCTTCCCCTTAAAATAGCCTCCAATGTAATTACAATGCCCCCTGGAAACCAGAGTATTTCCTACACTCTTGAATTTGCAGCCGAAGAGGGCAGGAAGGACTTTTATTTTCCAGTTTTGGCATTTTTGGTGGTCTTGATAATAGCCATTTCTGGCTTTTTGACAATAAGAAAGAGAAAAAAAGAGGCCCCAAAGGAAGAGCTCCACATAAACAGGGACGAATTTTTGAAAAAGCTCGAAAGTTTTAACTTAAATGAAGATGAAAAGAGGGCTTTACTCTACATACTAGAAAAGGGAGGCAGGGCAAGCCAAGCAGAGGTTAGAACTGCTTTGGGAATACCCAAAACCACAGCGTGGAGAATGTTCAAGCGCCTCGAAAGACAGGGGCTTGTTAGAATAATCAAGGGGAGGAAAGAAAATTGGGTAGAATTAAAACCTTAACGAACCTTTGCCCCTAATTTTACCCCTTTTTCTGGTGTTAATAGGGCAACGGTTTTTCCGTCATCTGCTGCCAAAAGCATTCCCTGGCTCTCAATTCCCCTGAGCTTCTTTGGCTCCAAGTTCGTAATAACTGCCACGTACTTGTTAAGAAGCTCCTCCTTTTTGTAGTATGCCTTCAAACCTGCCACAAGCTGCCTAACCTCATCTCCTAGATCAACCTTGACAACATAGAGCTTGTCAGCATTTGGATGGTCCTCAACGCTGATTATCTTCCCAATTCTTATATCGAGCTTGGCAAATTCATCAAACTTCACATAACCCATCTTCCTCTCCTCCTTCTGCTTTTCTTTTGACCCCATTACTTTCTCTCCATAAATCTTCCTCAAGACTACCTCAGCTTCATCTCCAAGTCTTTCTTTTGCTACCTTAACAACATCCTCCATCTTGTAATACTTATCAAGCAAAATTCTGGCACTTTCTGGATTGCCTCTGCCTATGTACTTAACTATGTATGCTATTATATCTTCATCGCTGACTTTTCTAAATAGGATCTCAGCTTTTCTGACCTTGTGTCCGGCTTTAAGGGGCTCAAACTTCCACTTCTTGACTTCTTCGAGGTTTAAGAGGTGCCATATCTTTTCACTTGCGTCCGGAAGGAAGGGTTCAAGGAGTATACCCAATGCCTTAACTATTTGGAGAGACACATTTACGGTTGTTCCAGTCCTAATTCTATCGGTTTTAGCCGTCTTCCATGGTTTCTGATAGTCAAAGTACTGGTTGCCAAATATTGCAAGCGTCATTACCCTTTTAAGAGCCTCTTTGAACTGGTACTTTGATATTAACTCACCAACCTCTGCAAAAGCCTTCTTTATCTCGTCAAATGCTTTCTTGTCAAGGTCATCAAGTTCCCCGAGTTCTGGAACCTTTCCATCAAAATACCTGTTAACAAAGGTGAGTGCCCTGTGCACGAAGTTTCCAAGATTGTTCACGAGCTCTTCGTTAATTTTCTTCTTGAAATCATCAAAGCTGAAATCACTATCCCTCGTTTCTGGCATTATGGCGGTTAGGTAATACCTCAAGTAGTCTGCAGGAAATGCATCGAGAAACTCATGCACCCATATAGCCCAGTTTCTGCTAGTTGAGAACTTTCTACCCTCTAAGTTTAGGTACTCGTTTGCGGGAATGTCATAAGGCAGAAGCCAGTCAAACTCACCTTTTTCATCTTTATACTTGCCATAGGCCATTAAGAACGCTGGCCAGAATATGGCATGGAAGGGAACGTTGTCCTTTCCGATGAAGTGAACTATTCTTGTCTCGCCGTCGTATCCACTAAGCCAGTACTTCTTCCACTCCTCTTCTTTTCCAAGCCTCTTAAAGTACTCAACGGTTATTGAGATGTACCCTATTGGTGCCTCAAACCAAACGTAAAGGACTTTCCCTTTAACGTCTTCGTCCTCAAGAGGTACCGGAATTCCCCAGTTAAGGTCTCTCGTTATTGCCCTCTCTTCCAGACCCTCGTTGATCCATCCCAAGACCGTATTTCTGACGTTTGGCTTCCAGTGTTTCTGGCTTAAAACCCACTCTTTAAGCTTCTCTTGGAAGTTCTGCATTTTTATGTAGTAATGGGCAGAATCCTTGAATGTGATTGGATTTCCACATATGTTGCACCTTGGGTTTATGAGCTTCTCCGGGGTAAGGGGATGACCACAGACCTCACATTGGTCACCTCTCTGATCCTCTGCACCACAGTAGGGGCAGGTGCCAATAACGTATCTATCCGGTAGGAACATCTTGTCATGCTCACAATAAGCCTGCTTTTCAACTTTTTTAACAAGGTGTCCATTCTCAAGGGCTTTCAAGAAGAACTCCTGACTTATCCTGTAGTGGACGGGAAGTTCAGTTCTCCCAAAATAATCAAAGCTTATCTTTGCCCTTTCAAATGTCGTTTTGATGTGCTCATGGTAATAATCTACTATCTCCCTTGGACTCTTGCCTTCCTTTAAGGCTCTGAAAGTTATCGGAGTACCATGTTCGTCTGTTCCACATATGAAAATAACGTCTTCTCCCTTTAGCCTCAAATAACGCACGAATATGTCTGCTGGAAGATATGCCCCAGCTAGATGCCCTGCATGTATGGGGCCATTAGCGTAAGGCAATGCAGAGGTTACAGTGAATCTCATCTCTACCACCTCCAAGAACTAACTTGCTGCCCTTTATAAGTTCTCGCCAATTTTAAATATTACGGTGAGTTATTTTCTGTATATGAAAATATATCTGCTATTGCATAATCACTTACCCATGTTGATCTCCGAGGCTTTAATGACTACACATTTTTCGGGCAACTCCACTTCTCCTCTGTAAACGATTAAAGCACCCTCAAAAGGCATGATTGTGACTTTAATCTTTTTCAGACCAAAGCCGGATGAGGAAAGCTCGCCAGTCACTACTATAGGATTTTCTTTAAGCTCTAAGAGCTTGAAAAAGCTCTCCTTATTAACGTAGACTATCAACCCTCCAGCCACAACCCTCTGTGCCGGAACCTCAATCCCGCAACCCATGGTATCACCAAAGTGTTTTAACTATCAAAACCCAAAACTCTTTCGGTGGGAAAAATGAAAGCGAGGATTAGAGAAAAGTTCGCCTTTGATGCCGCCCATGCGGTAAAGATAAATGGAGAACTTGAAGAGATTCACGGACACACTTTCAGAGGCGAAATTTTCATTGAAGGAGAAATAAAAGAAGGCTACATAATGGACTTTCTGGAGCTTAGAAAGATTTTAGACAACGCCATTGCACCTTTAAGGCATAAAAATCTAAACAAGCTTTTCGAAAACCCGACAACCGAGAACATCGCCCTCTGGATTGCTGAGAGAGTTAGGAAAAACTTACCCCAAGATATTAAGCTGCATAAAGTCGTTCTGTGGGAAGGAGACGAAAATGGAGTTGAGTTTGAGTTTTAACGCCCTACCAAAAAGCTAAAATTTAGGGGAATAAAGGTATTAGGGGTGAAGAAAATGAAAGATTTCTACATAGCACATGAAGATGAGATAAAAGCAGGAAAAACCACAGATGTTTACTTTATCAGAACTAAGAAGATACTGGAAGAAAAAGGCATTCACAAAAAAGTTTTTGCTGATATATCAACAACTTCTCTTCCAAAAGGCTGGAAATGGGGAGTCCTAGCTGGAGTGGAGGAAGTGGCAAAGCTCTTGGAAGGACATCCGGTAAACGTTTATTCCATGCCGGAAGGGACAATATTCCATCCATACGAGCCTGTAATGCAGATTGAAGGATACTATAAGGAATTTGGTATCTTTGAAACCGCACTGCTCGGGATGCTGAGCCAAGCAAGTGGAATAGCAACAGCAGCCCTTAGAGTCAAAATGGCTGCAAACTTCAAACCAGTTTATTCCTTTGGTATAAGGCACATGCACCCTGCAATAGCGCCGATGATCGATAGAAGTGCCTTCATAGGTGGTTGCGATGGAGTTAGTGGTGTTTTAGGAGCGGAGATGATTGGAGAAAAGCCTGTAGGAACAATGCCTCATGCATTAGTCCTAACGGTTGGTGACCAAGTAAAGGCATGGAAATACTTCGATGAGGTCATGCCAGAGGAGGTTCCAAGAGTAGCTCTCGTTGACACCCTTTGCGATGAAAAGCTAGAGGCTTTAATGGCGGCTGAAGCGTTGGGAGAAAGGCTAGCTGCAGTGAGACTCGATACACCAAGTTCAAGAAGGGGGAACTTCAAACGCATAGTGGAGGAGGTAAGGTGGGAGCTGGATTTAAGAGGTTACGATCACGTTAAGATATTTTTAAGCGGAGGGCTGGATGAGGAAAGTATTAAAGAGCTTGCTGACATAGCTGATGCCTTTGGTGTCGGAGGAAGCATAGCAAGTGCAAAACCAATAGACTTCTCCCTCGATATCGTCGAGGTCGAAGGGAAGCCCATAACTAAAAGAGGAAAGCTGAGCGGGAGAAAGCAAGTATACAGATGTGAAAACGGTCACTACCACAGAGTTCCAGCAGAGAAAAAGCTTGAAAAGTGCCCAGTCTGTGGAGCGAAAGTTGAACCCCTTCTAAAGCCGCTCATTGAAAACGGTGAAATAGTGGCAGAACTGCCAAAGGCGAGGGAGATCAGAGAATACGTCCTTGAGCAGGCAAAGAAGTTTGGGTTGACACTTGAATAGCCTTTTTTCGTTTTTATCAATTTATCCCCGGGATGATGAAGAGCCCGCTTAATCCCTGAGCTTAGCTGTGATGCTTGGTGGGGGCTCTGACCGCCAAACTCATAAACAATCAAGCCTCTAGAACCATACCCATAGAATAGAAGTTAATAAAAAGAGAAAGAAGTTCATTCGACTGTGATTGATCCTGTTGGGCAGCTCTCTGCTGCCTCTTTTGCACATTCGAGATCGGTTTCAGGCACAATTGCCTTAGCTTTTCCATCGTCATCCATCTCAAAGACATCTGGGCAGATGCTTGCGCAAACTCCACATCCAATGCATGTGTCCTTATCAACACTAACCTTCATTTCCGACACCTCCAAAGAGCTTCAAAAATAGAGGGAAAGCTAAGTTTAAAAATCTTTTTCAAACTAAAGGTTATACTACACATTCTAAAGAAAGAGGTCAATGCTTGGGATCAAAGAAGAAAACAGAAAGGAATACAAAAGAGAAAATTGATGAAAACATCAAATCTCTTCAATGTATATACAGCTTACAGGACAAGCTTCGGCAGCCTCTCTGGCACAATCAATGAGATCTTCTCCAATAATCTCAACTTTTGGTTGGCTCTTTCCCTCATCGTTCATCTCAAAAACGTCTGGGCAGAGACTTGCACAGATAGCATCTCCTATACAAACATCTTGATCAACCCTAACTTTCCACTGGGCCATCTGAATCACCGTATTAATATAACAAAGGTTATGATATAAAGGTTTCGAACTATTAGATTAGTCTAAAAAATTTAGGAAATAACTCAGATCATTCCCAACCTTTTCTTGACTTCTTCACTTATTCTGTCCGGAGTCCAAGGCGGATCAAATGTGAGCTCTATTTCCGCATCCTTAACTCCAGGAATTTCGAGAATTTTCTGCTCCACAGCCTGAAGAAGCCACATGGTAAGAGGACATCCCGGAGTTGTCATGGTCATCTTGACATAAACGGTGTTGTCAGGGTTTATCTTGAGCTCATATATAAGCCCCAGATTAACAACATCTATTCCAATTTCAGGGTCAATCACTTCTTTGAGCTTTTCAAGAATCATTTCCTTTGTGATCTTAGTGTTTTCACTCATTTTCCTCACCTGAAAAAAGTTTCTAAACAACAAATTTAAACCTTATGGAACAAAAATGTGGAAAAAGAATCAAGTTGTTGAGCTTTCCTCGTCGTCATATAGTTCTTGACCAACTGTGATTTCCTCTTCATAACCTCTGGATCCCTCGATGGTTTGAATTCTAAACATATAGCTCTTGTACCAGTTGTACGTAGGCATGGTCTTTACTGGCAAGAGTTTCCACGCTCTCGTTTCCTCAACGTATCCCCAGTTGACGTACTCGTTAAAGTTCCTTATTATATCCGTTATAACTACGTTGAACTCTGTTATGAGGAGCTTCTCTATCTGGTGCCATTTGTCAATTGAACTTTCCCTTCTTGTAATTCCAAAGTAACCTGCACATCCTGGGCCCTTTAGTGTTGCAATTCCCCTTCCAACAAAAGCCCTAACAGCATCGACTGTCTCGGGAGGATCGGTGATAAAAGTATCGAACTTCCTTAAGGCATAATCTGGTAAAGGCTTTCTGAGATCGAAGGTGAATATCTCCACGTTACTGTAGCCGATTTCCTCCGCAGTTTTTTCAATAAACTTTGTGAGTCTCTCATCAATATCAAGAACCGCAATCCTCTTTGGAAGGCCCGAAAGCATTAGAGCAATGCTCGTTAAATCGTCATCTCCAAGGACAAAGACCTCCTTATTTTCAAGATCTCCCCTCGTATGCATCAAGGCTACCCTTGCAACTGTTGTCTCGGGAGTTACATATGCCTGATCAAACTCATGCTTTGGCTCGGGCCTGTTTTTCACTATTTCTTTAAACTCCTCAAGGAGGTCTCTAAAAGCATCAAGTTCAACTGTTTTTCCTTGGCAGTGGCTGCAGGTGTAGTCTTCTCTCCTTCCGATTCCATACTTCTCCACAAGCTCCTTCCCCTTCTGGGTAAGGATTATCCCATCTTTGAACTCCACATAGCCTAAATCGTGAAGCGCTTCAACCACTGCAACCACGAGGGGAAGTGGTTCTTCGCTAAGGTCTACTACCCTCCATGGATCGCTGCTCGCAAGAATTGCACTCAACACGTTTTCAATGGTCCTCTCATAAACGGGTATTGATGTTTTCTCTCTAACTCTCTCAACAATCGCTTTCATCTCCGCTCCCTCCATTAACTTTCATCAAAACCGTCGAAAGAAGTTCATGAAAAGCTATTTTAAAGTTTTTGGAATAAATTTTTAGCCCTACTTTCATTAGAAAAAGAGGTGAGAAAAATGCCGATATATTTCATAGGACTGGGACTTTATGATGAAAAGGACATTACCCTTAAGGGCCTGGAAATAGCAAGAAAGTGCGATTTGGTGTTTGCAGAATTTTACACCTCTCTCTTAGCTGGAACAGACATAAAAAAGATAGAAGAACAGATAGGAAAACCGATAAGACTATTAAACAGAGAAGACGTTGAGCTGAACTTTGAGAGGATAGTCCTCAGTGAGGCAAAAACCAAGGATGTTGCCTTTCTCACGGCTGGAGACCCAATGGTAGCGACAACTCATGCGGACTTAAGGATAAGGGCAAAGCAGATGGGAGTAGAGAGCTACGTTATCCATGCGCCATCTATCTACTCTGCCGTTGCTATAACCGGACTTCAAATCTACAAATTTGGGAAGAGCGCTACCGTTGCCTACCCGGAAAAGAACTGGTTCCCAACCAGCCACTATGACACAATCAAAGAAAACAAAGAACGTGGTCTTCATACGCTTCTCTTCCTTGACATTAAAGCAGCAGAAGGGAGGTACATGACCGCCAACGAGGCTATGAAGATTCTCCTTCAAGTGGAGGAGAAGAAAAAAGATGGAGTCTTTACCGAAGACACTTTTGTGGTTGTCCTTGCAAGAGCAGGTTCCCTAAACCCAACGCTCAAAGCCGGTTATGTAAAAGACATGATAAAAGAAGACTTTGGAAAGCAGCCTCACGTTTTAATAGTTCCCGGAAGGCTGCACATAGTCGAGGCAGAATACTTGGTAGCCTTTGCCGATGCTCCTGAGCAGATATTAAAGGAAGTTTAGCTTTTTTCTCTCTCTGTTTATTGGGGCAATGTAACGCTGGTAAAATTCCTCAGCTTCCTCGTATGCTCCTCCACCCATTCCCCACTAATTTTTCTCCTTGCAACCCCGTCTTTTATGGCGTGTTCCGCAACTGCCCTTGCTTCTTTTGGATACACCTCAGGATGCAGTGGAGTGGGGATTATGTGGTCTTCTGACAGTTCTTCCTCACTCACACAGCTCGCTATAGCCTCAGCTGCAGCTATGTTCATGTTCAAAGTAATTTCCCTCGCTCTAACATCCAAAGCCCCTCGAAATCAGCTTAATTGTATTCACAATCTCATCTACGTCATTACTGTCTATCAGTATAGGGAACGCATCCACACCAGCTAGGGCTTTGAAGAGAACGCATTTGCCTTCCATCACAGGCATTCCAGCTAAAACCCCAATGTTCTCCAAACCAAGCACCGCAGAACCGTCTGTAACTACAGCCACGGTGTTTGGTATAGAGGTGTAGTCTTCATAACTTTCTCCATTTGCTATAGCCTTACAGGGCTCAGCAACACCCGGGGTGTATGCCAGGCTTAGGTCATAGAAGTCCTCAACCTTAACCTTTGGAATAACCTCTATTTTTCCATTTCCGGGAAAGTTGTTTCGATGGTAATCGAGGGCATCCCTTTCAAGCTTTTTTCTTTGTTCTTCGCTAATCCTCATGAATTCATCCCCTATCTTGTGAGACCTCTTTCAATTAAACTCTTTCCATGTTTTTGTTTGACATTTTTGTGTTCAAAATATTTAAATATACTGGTTGTTTTATCACTTTCGTATCAATTAGGGGTGAGAGGGATGAAGGCTTTTGAGAAATATTTCGAGTTTGAGAAGTACAGAACGGATATGAGAACTGAGGTACTCGCGGGGATAACCACTTTCATGACAATGGCATATATTCTCTTCGTAAACCCTGCAATATTAAGCGATGCGATGGGAAAAGAAGCCTTTAACTCACTTGTAGCGGTAACGGCACTTGCAGCAGGAATTTCCACAATAATAATGGGCATCTATGCCAAAAAGCCCTTTGCTTTAGCTCCGGGAATGGGACTGAATGCCTACTTTGCCTACAGTGTCGTGCTTGGAATGGGTTACGATTGGAGAGTGGCACTTGCAGCAGTTTTTGTTGAGGGAATAATCTTCATAATACTTAGCATTACCAAAGTTAGGAGCGCAATAATCCATGCAATTCCACTAAGCCAGAAATATGCAGTTGGAGCTGGAATAGGACTTTTCTTGACATTGATAGGCCTTAATGACGTTGGTCTTCTAACCGCCTTTGTTGATAAGAACGGGGTGCTTAAGTTCACCGGGTTTAATGCCTCAGCACTTGGAACAAAAGCAGGTCTTTTGTTCCTATTCGGACTGTTCTTGGCTGCAATCCTCATAAGCCTCCGGGTGAAGGGTGCTCTATTAATTTCAATCCTTACCACAAGCATTTTGGGATGGATAAGCGGAGCTGCACCCTGGCCAGAACATTTCTTCTCAACTCCAGACATAAGCTACACCTTTCTAAAACTTGACCTTCAAGGCCTCCTCAACGTAGGAGCAATTGGTGTAGTGTTTGCCTTCTTCATGGTCGACTTCTTTGACACCCTCGGAACAGTAACGGGGTTAAGTGCCAAGGCAGGTTTCCTGACAAAAGAAGGGAAAGTGCCGGATGCCGAGAAGGTTCTCTTGACCGATGCAATAGGCACAACCTTTGGTGCACTCCTCGGAACTTCAACCGTAACAACGTATATAGAGAGCGCCGCTGGAATTGAAGAGGGCGGAAGAACAGGGATGACAGCCCTAGTGACAGGTCTACTCTTCCTTGCCATAGGATTGTTCATAGCACCCATTGCGCAAGCAATTCCGGCTTTTGCTACCGCACCGGCTTTGGTTATAGTTGGTTACTACATGTTAAGTGCAATAAGGGGAGTTGACTTCGATGACGCGAGCGAAGCTATTCCTGCATTTCTAGTGCTCATAACAATTCCCTACACATATTCAATAGCAGACGGAATAGGAATGGGCTTTATAAGCTACACCATAATAAAGTTGTTCAGCGGAAGAGGAAAAGAGATACACCCACTGATGTACGTATTGGCATTAATCTTCATAGGCTACTTTGCCTACTTGGGAGGACTCTTTTGAGTCTTCGCCTCTTCTTTTTCCATGTGTTCTTTAAGAAACTGTTTGAGGACGTAGGGACAGTGTTCCTGGATATACTGGGCAAATTCCTTCATTCTCTCAGCCGTAATCTCATGAACGTAATGTTCAAACTGGCACGCATCTTCTTCCGCTATTTCCGGAGGAATTCCAAGTATCTCGGTGAAAAATCTCATCAAGAGGACGTGTTTTTGGTAAGTTTCTTTAGCTATTTCAAGCCCCTTCTCAGTTAAAAGAATCCTATCGTACTTTTCGTAGTCTATCAAGCCTTTTTCATTTAGCTTTTTTAACGCATCCACCACACTTGGCGGTCTAACACCCAGTTTTTTTGAAATATCTTTTACTCTGATTACCCCTTTGTTCTTTTGAAGTATGTACATAGTTTCGAGGTACTCCTCCTCTCTCTTTGTTATTTCCACAAACCTCACCTGAATTAGTTTAACCTAAATAATTTAAGTGCTTTTTGGTTACACCAAAAATGATAAAGAGGGATCATTTAGCAAGTTCCATTCCCCTTTCAAAAGCCTTAATGTTAATTTCCCAAAGCTTTGGCTTTAATGTTTCTTGAATTCCACTCAAGAGGCTCTCCTTATTCAATGGGATCAAACCTTTACTATAGGCAAATCCAAGCATAAGCACTCCCAGAGTACGGGGATTTATCTTGTCTGCCTCTTTCTGAAAGTTCCTCATATCAACGGTGCATATTCTTGAAAGGGCACCACGTATTTCCTCAAGACTTGGGTACCTCTCTTTTCCGACCAAAGTCGTGGCTGTGTGAATCGGATAAGCGTTTACTATAGCATGGCTTTTGTCGCTTAGGAATCTTGCGTTCCTTAGAGCTTCAGCCGGCTCAAGAGCTAGCATCAAATCTGCTTCTCCCTCCTCGATAAGAGGAGAATAAACTTCCTCTCCAAATCGGAGATAACTAAGCACACTACCGTAGCGCTGACTCATTCCAAGGGTTTCTCCTATTCTAACATTGTATCCCTCTTTCATTGCGGCATTTCCGATGATCCTTGAGAGTGTAAGTCCGCCCTGTCCTCCAACTCCCGCTATTATCAGATTGAACTCCACAGTTCACCACCAAGAAAATTAAGGTGGAAAGGTTAAAAATCTGGCGGAAGGTTTATTTGGCAACTCGTCTAATTTCCTAACATGAGCTTTAAAGAGTATTACCGTGCATTTAAGGCTTACACTGATATAAACTCGAAGGAATATCAACGGAGAATAGAAGAGCTCGAACCCTATCTGCTTAGAGTTATGAAGAAAAAAGGAAAAGTTTTGGACCTAGCATGCGGTGTCGGAGGGTTCTCCTTTCTTCTTGAAGACCATGGATTTGAAGTTGTTGGCGTTGATATCGATGAAGAAATGATCAAAAAAGCCATAGAATACGCAAAGGAAAAAAATTCCAAGGTGAAATTTATTGTTGGGGACGCAAGAAAGTTGCCCTTTGAAGATGAAACGTTTGATTACGTTCTCTTTCTCGGAAATACAACTGTCCACTTCTCACCTAAAGAACTTAATGAAGTCTTTAAAGAGGTTAAAAGAGTTCTCAAAAAAGATGGGCTGTTTCTGATAAATTTTGTAGACATGAGGGGACTCCTTTCAAGAGTCCAAATGGGAACCATAGTTGGAGAGGAGTACTGGATAAGCAGGGTAATGATTGACGAAGGAGAAAAAACTGCTGTGATAGAGTACAAGAGCGAGAAAGATTCTTTTAGGGTTAGATTTGCAATATGGGGAAAAACTGCCGTAGAGTTGCTCGCAAAACTCTATTTCACTCCCCTAGAAAGCGTTAAACTTGACGATATATCCTACCTAAATGTATATAAAAAATAAAAATAGAAATCAGCCTTCGAGCCTAAGCCTTTTTATCACGAATTCCTTATCGAGCGATGCCAAGAAGGGAGCAAGTCTTGGTCCTCTATCTTTTCCTATGAAGAGGTTGTAGAGAACCTTGAAGTACTTCTTGCTTGGGATGTTTCTCTTCTTGGCGGCGTTGAATATAACTGAATTAAACTCATCGACTGTAAATTTTTCTCTTCCCTCAAGCCACTCCGCAACTTCCATAAGGGCTTCTCTTATTTCTTCCCTTATCTCAATTTGTGGAATTTTTTCCTGAATCTCAAATTTAACTTCGTCAGGAGCATATTTTTCAACCCAGTTCTTGGCAAGCTGTATTCTGAGCCGAATTCTCTTCAGGTCTTCCTCGTCAAGCTGTGCCGGAACGTGACCCTGTTCTTTTAGTATTTCAATTATCCTCTCTTCAGTTAGGTGAGGCATTTGGACAAGGACGACGAGGAATCTAAAGGGAGCCTGAGCAATCAAACGGCTCGGGAGAGAGGGCATTGAAAGTTCATACGTTCTCTTAAGCTCTTCAGCTTCTTCAAGGTTTTTAGCTTCCTCCAATCCAAAGTACAGTCTCTCAACCCTATCAAATTCATCGTAAAGATTAAGCAAGCCCAAGCCTAAGTCGATCTTGATTTCCTTGTTTGGCCTGTGTCTTGCGTAGATGAACCTTATGACACCGGGCTCAAGAACTTCATAAAGATCGCTTAGTAGGATAACGTTGCCCTTGCTTCCGCTCATCTTGCCTTTTTGGCCCTTTATGCCAACGAACTCATACATAAGCGTCATTGGAACTCTCCAGCCAAAAATATTCTCAACTATTTCCTTTCCGGTGTCGTAGGAACCTCCAGCAGCTAAGTGATCCTTTCCTGCCGGTTCAAAATCTACTTTGAAATGAGCCCACCTCATTGGCCAATCAACACGCCAGCGGAGCTTGACGTTGCCCTCTCTTATGTCGGTTTCACCTTCGGCACCGCAGTGCGGACACCTATAAGAAACCTTCCACTCACCATCCCATTTAACAAACTCAGCTTCCTTCCTACATTTTGGACAGTAAATCTGTACTGGTTGCCAATTATCGGGCAAATGAGGCTGTTTTGCCATATCTCTAAACTTGTTCAAGATTTCCATTATTTTCTCTCTCTTTTCGAGAGCTAACCTGATTTCGTTTGCGTATTCTCCGCTCTTGTAGAGCCTGCTTGCCCTTAGAAAATCAACCTCAATCCCAAGCTTTTCAACTTCTTCTTCAAAGATACTCATAAAATGATCCGCGTAGCTGTCGTGACATCCCCACGGGTCTGGAACTTCACTAACGGGCATCGTTAAGTATTCACCCCACTCCTTGGGGACGTTTTTCGGTACCTTTCTAAAGCGGTCGTAATCGTCCCACATGTGAATGTGTCTAACTTTTTTTCCTTTATCCCTCAGTGCATGCCCCACAATATAGGCTGTAAAAAGCTCTCTAAAGTTCCCTATATGAACGTAACCACTCGGCGTTATTCCACTTTCCACTACATACTCTTCTTTGTCTCCTCTCTCTTTGATGATCTTTTCTGCCATATAGTCAGCCCAATGAACCATTCCCCTCACCTGCAGGTAATTATGAGAGACACTTTTTAAGCTTTGGCTAGCTAAGATATCAAAAGTCTTCAACATTCAGAAACCACTAAGAAACTGGACAAAAGATATATTAGTTTCCCCAACATTTAATTGCTTGGTTGGTGAAATCAATGTTCCCTGCATGGCTACTTTATGCTGGCATTGCGGCTACTATCATTATCCTCGCGATAGGATTTACAAAAAAGCTCGGAGAAGAATACGCTTGGGTTAACAGAAAGATAATCCACTTTAGCATTACGCCTGCGATAGTGTTTTATTACACTGGAAAAATTCCAAGAGAAGTCTTCGCTCTTGCAGCTTTTGCTTTTGCATTGGCCCAGTTAATTCTCCATCTAAAGAGAGAAGAACTCTCCTGGTACCAAATAAATAGGAATTATGGCGAGGTGTTTTTTGCCTTTTCTGCTTCTTTTGTAGTTGCTTTTCTCCCAAGAGAATACGCAACAGCGGTGTTGCTGATTATGGCAATAAGTGATGGCGTTACAGGCATTCTGAGGTTCTATTACTTCAGAAAAAATGGATACAACGTAAAACTCAAAAAACATTGGAGCGGCAGCTTGGGATATTTTGTAACAGCGTTTTTAATAGCATTTGCAGTTCTTCCGGAAAACTCATTCACAATAAAACTAATATGGAGCGGGATACTAACATTGGCAGAGTATCAAAGGTTTCTAGATGACAATCTAGCCGTTCCTCTCGTGGCTACTTTTCTCTATCCCCTAGTTTAACTATTCAGCCCACCTCACCTTGAGACTGTCTTTTTTCACTTTGATAAACTCTTCAGCCAGGGCTTTTCCGCTCTTTTTCATAAACTCCGGGATATCGAGAATTCCAAGCTCTTTAAGCCCAATTGCGTTGACTCCTTTCGGAATTCCCTTTGCCTCAACGTTTATCCCGATGTGTATTTTTATGCTAACCGGCGAAACTGTGGCTATTGAGATACTGAGCTTTCTGCCGTCGATGTAGATGTCATCTCCTTTCCTGAAAGTTTTTATGCCATATCCCTCTAACAACTCGCAAAGCTTTGCTATAAAGAGTTTCTGGAGAGCAGAGGCTAAAAGAACGTTGGGGTACTCAAAAACCTCTATTATATAGTGAACCATATCATCGCTTTTAATTTCCTTTTTCTGCCGGAGGTCTTCGATATCAATCATTTCCTCAACTTTTACATCACATTTGCCTCTAAAAACCACTATAGAATTTCCCAAAACCCCGAAGTTTCTGTAGGCCCAGTGACTTCTTATTGCCGAACCATCATAATCTATCCTTCTGTCAGTTACAACCAAAAGCTCCATTTAGACCACCTCATAAGCTTTCTAGGAGCTCCTTAAGCTCCTCGAAGCTCTTTACATCAACCCACATGTGTATAAACCTGAGGTTTGGAATGCTCTTCTTTACATCCTCAAGGTGAATTGTCCTATCATCAACATAAATAACTTCTGATATTTTGTATCCTTCGCTCTCGAGTTGCTTCAACGTTCGAAGTATCATGTCTGCTTTGTTTGGGTGGTATTCTATTTTTGGAAAGACAAAATACTCCCAAATGCCAAATTCCTCCAGAATCGGCCTCACAAACTCTTCAATATTCCAACTCGCAATGCTTAAAAGAAACCTACTTCTTGCCCACTCTAAAAACTCCAAAACTCCATCGAACAGCCTCAGCTTATTCCCATATGCGTCGGTTACTTCATTTCCATCCCTTGTAAATGGAGGGACAAGTCTAGAAGCATCGTAATGATCCCACAGCGTACCATCCAAATCAAGTACCAGCAATTTCATTACAATCACCAGAAAAGACTCAAGAACACAATTTTTGAATTTATCGATATTTCAGAAAACAGAGAAGAATCATTTTGAGGACCGTGCATAGGTGGATTTGGCCTATCAAATGCCCAGCCTCCTTTCGGGGGTAAGAACCTCGGGCTATTGGGAGCGGCAGACTAAACGGGTCGGTTTCCCTTCCCGCTTACATCCCCGCTCCATCAAACCCGTCTTCTGCGGGTGCCCTCGTCCCTGGCAACGGGCCGGTCGCCCGACCCCCTGCGCCAGGGAGTGGCCGCCTATTTTCGGGGACCGCTTCGGCCTTAGATGCCTTCAGGCCTTATCGGACGCGGCGTAGCTGCCCGGCTATGCCCTGTAGGACAACCGGTAGACCAGAGGCCGCGGCACCCTGTTCCTCTCGTACTAAGGGCGCCTTCCCCTCAGGCGGCCAGCACCCCCGGTAGATAGCATCCGACCTGTCTCACGACGGTCTAAACCCAGCTCACGTTCCCCTTTAATGGGTGAACACCCCCACCCTTGGCCCCTGCTGCAGGGCCAGGATGGGAAGAGCCGACAGCGAGGTAGCAAGCCTCGGGGTCGATATGGGCTCTCGCCCGAGACGACTCTGTTATCCCCAGGGTAGCTTTTCTGTCATCCCAGGCCCCCACCGGGGAGGCACTGGGGTTCGCTAGGCCACGCTTTCGCGGCTGGACCCGCCTCTGTTACGGGTCCAGTCAGGCCGGCTTTTGCCCTTGCACTCTACGGCGGATTCCTGACCCGCCTGAGCCGACCTTAGGGCGCCCCCGATACCTTTTCGGAGGCGTGCCGCCCCAGCCAAACTGCCCACCTACCGCTGTCCCCGCTTTCGCGGGTTAGCCATACGGCAGAGGGTGGGCGGTGTCTCATGGGCGGCTCCACCCGGCCCGGAGACCGGGCTTCGACGCCTCCCGCCTACGCTGCGCACCCCCCGCCGTATGGCAACGGCAGGCTGCAGTAAAGCTCCATGGGGTCTTCGCTTCCCACCGGGGGTCCCTGGCATATGCGCCAGGCAGTGGTTTCGCCGGGCCCCAGCCGGGGACAGTGGGGACCTCGTTACGCCATTCATGCAGGTCGGCATTTAACCGACAAGGAATTTCGCTACCTTAAGAGGGTTATAGTTACCCCCGCCGTTTACCGGCGCTTCACCCGGTTGGACCCGGGCTTCACGTACCGGCACTGGGCAGGCGTCGGCCCCAGTACAAACCCTTTCGGGCTAGCTGGGACCTGTGTTTTTATTAAACAGTCGGGCCCCCCTAGTCACTGCGACCTGCGGTTTACACAACCGCAGGCACCCCTTCTCCCGAAGTTACGGGGCCAATTTGCCGAGTTCCCTCGGCTGGGTTTCCCCCGACACGCCTTAGGCTTCTCACCCAGGGGCACCAGTGTCGGTTCTCGGTACGGTCGCGGTGGATCGTTCCCGAGGGGCTTTTCACGGGCCCCAGGGATCGGCGGAACCCCCCTTACGGGAGGCCATTCGCGCTTTCACCCGGTTCTCGCCATTACGGCACTCCCCGGGCTTATACGCTTAGCCGGCCTTGTGGACCGGTCCGCCTACCCCGAGGCGTCACCCCTCGGGCTTGCGTTGCCGCACCTACCACCGCGGTACGGGAATATAAACCCGTTTCCCTTTCGCCAGCACCGAGTTACGGGCTGGCTTAGGACCGACTAACCCACGGCTGACGAACATTGCCGTGGAACCCTGGCCCCTACGGCGGCCGGGATTCTCACCCGGCTATGCTGCTACTCCCGGCAGGATCCGCAATCCCGACGGGTCCACCGGACCTTACGGCCCGGCTTCTACCCCACCGGGACGCCCGCCTACCCGATCACGGACCAATCGGTCCGTGCGCCGGGGTCTCGGCGGCCGGCTTGAACCCCGTCCATTTTCGGGGCCCCTGACCTCGACGGGTGAGCTGTTACGCACTCTTTAAAGGATGGCTGCTTCTAAGCCTACCTCCCCGCTGTCTAAGGCCAGGGACACCCTTTGGAGTAATACTTAGCCGGCACTTTGGGGCCTTAACCCCGGTCTGGGTTGTTCCCCTCTCGGTGGACGGCTTACACCGCCACCCTACTCCCCCCATCTACGGCGGTAGTGGGTTCGGAGTTTGACAGGGTGCCGGAGGCTTTCGCCCCCTGCACACCCAATCAGTGCTCTACCCCACTACCTGCCTCCGGGGAGGCTATCCTGCGGGATAATTCGGCGGGAACCAGCTATCTCCGGCCTCGATTGGCCTTTCACCCCTAGCCCGGGGTCACGGGAGCGAATTGCACGTCAGCACCCCTATCGGGCCTCCATCCCTCTGTTGAGGGACTTCACCCTGCCCCGGGCTAGATCGACCGGTTTCGGGTCTCACGGCCGTGACTCCGGGCGCTTTCACACCCCGTCCCTCGGCGAAGCGCCTGCGGACCTGTCGGTTTCCCTACGGCTCCGGGGATTTCTCCCCTTAACCTCGCCACGGCCGTGAACTCCCTGCCCCGTGTTTCAAGACGGACGGTGCAACCCCGGTCCTCTTCCCTCGTACTCTCCCGTCGCCGGGATTTCCTTCGGGAAGACTCATTCCTTTCGGGCCGCACCCACCTATCGCCGCCTGGTTTCAGGCTCTTTTCACCCCCCTCCCGGGGTGCTTTTCAGCTTTCCCTCACGGTACTAGTTCGCTATCGGTCTCGGGACGTATTTAGGGTTGGGAGCCGATGCCTCCCAGCTTCCCGCCGGATATCCGACCGACGGTACTCAGGAACCCTGCAGGAGCCTTCGGGCTTACGCCTACGGGGCTATCACCCTCTTCGGCGCCGCGTTCCAGCGGACTTCGGCTTCACCCGAGAGGCTCCAGCGCAGGGCCCTACTACACCACATCCCCTGAGTGTTTCCACTCAGGGTTCAGTTTGCCCTGTGCCGCTTTCGGTCGCCCCTACTCACGGCATCGCTTTTGCTTTCTTTTCCTGCGGGTACTAAGATGTTTCAATTCCCCGCGTTCCCCCTCCCTGGTGGGAGTGCGGCAAAGCCGCAGGAAGTCCCATTCGGGAATCCCCGGCTCGACGGCTGCCTGCGCCTCACCGGGGCTTATCGCAGCTTGCCACGCCCTTCGTCGGCGCCCCGAGCCGAGCCATCCACCAGGCGGCTTAGGTTTCTTACCCCCTACTTGGAGGCTGGACATTTTTTGGGCCAAATCCACCTATGCACGGTCCTCATCGTGACCCCTTATTCGGGGCCTAGGACCCTTCCACCCCGAGCGTTGCTCGGGATGTGCACCTCTTCGTGGTGGACCGGCCGGGATTTGAACCCGGGGCCTCCGGCTTGCAAAGCCGGCGCTCTCCCAGGCTGAGCTACCGGCCCACGAAAAGGCAGGCCCAACACCCCTTAAGCCCCCCGGATGGGTTTCCGGCGATAGGAGGTGATCGAGCCGTAGGTTCCCCTACGGCTACCTTGTTACGACTTCTCCCCCCTCACGGAGCCCGGACTCGACCCCGCCCAGAGGACGGAGCCTCATCCAGACCCCGCTCGGGTGGAGTGACGGGCGGTGTGTGCAAGGAGCAGGGACGTATTCGCCGCGCGATGATGACACGCGGGTACTAGGGATTCCAGCTTCACGCGGGCGAGTTGCAGCCCGCGATCCGAACTGGGGGCGGGTTTAGGGGATTCCCTTCCCCTTTCGGGGTCGGATCCCATTGTCCCGCCCATTGTAGCGCGCGTGTAGCCCGGGGGTTTCGGGGCATACTGACCTACCGTCGCCCGCTCCTTCCTCCGGCTTATCGCCGGCAGTCCCCCCAGAGTGCCCCCTTCCCAACGGGAAGGGCTGGCAACTGGGGGCGCGGGTCTCGCTCGTTACCACACTTAAGTGGACGCCTCACGGTACGAGCTGACGGCGGCCATGCACCTCCTCTCGGCGTGTCCGGCAAGACCTTCAGCCTGGCCTTCATCCTGCCGTCGCCCCCGGTGAGGTTCCCGGCGTTGAATCCAATTAAACCGCACGCTCCACCCCTTGTAGTGCTCCCCCGCCAATTCCTTTAAGTTTCAGCCTTGCGGCCGTACTCCCCAGGCGGCGGGCTTAACGGCTTCCCTACGGCACCGGGCGAGCTCGAAGCTCACCCGACACCTAGCCCGCATCCTTTACAGCCAGGACTACCCGGGTATCTAATCCGGTTTGCTCCCCTGGCCTTCGTCCCTCACCGTCGGACCCGTTCCAGCGGGGCGCCTTCGCCACTGGCGGTCCCCCTGGGATTATAGGATTTCACCCCTACCCCAGGGGTACCCCCCGCCTCTCCCGGTCCCAAGGCCCGCAGTATCCCCAGCAAGCCCCACGGTTGAGCCGTGGGATTTCGCCAGGGACTTACGGGCCCGGCTACGGACGCTTTAGGCCCAATAATAGCGGCCACCACTCGGGCCGCCGGTATTACCGCGGCGGCTGCCACCGGCCTTGCCCAGCCCTTATTCCCGGAGCTTTTTACACTCCGGAAAAGCCGTGGCGGTGCCACGGCACTCGGGGTCCCCCCGTCGCGGTTTCCCGCATTGCGGAGGTTTCGCGCCTGCTGCGCCCCGTAGGGCCTGGACCCGTGTCTCAGTGTCCATCTCCGGGCTCCTGCTCTCACAGCCCGTACCGATCTTCGGCTTGGTGGGCCGTTACCCCACCAACTACCTAATCGGCCGCCGGCCCATCCTCGGGCGGGCAAAAGCCCCTTTCGGCCTGAGGACCTTCCAGTACCTCAGGCCTATGGGGGATTAGCCCCAGTTTCCCGGGGTTATCCCCCTCCCGAGGGTAGGTTACCGACGTGTTACTGAGCCGTCCGCCGGTGGTGTCCCAGAGGGACACCCCCTTGACTCGCATGGCTTAGTCGGACCCCGATAGCAGTGGCCTCCGGCAGGATCAACCGGAATTGCTATTAGGAGTACGGCCGGTGGGACTCCCCTCGAAGGGGAGTACCATAAAACCCATCCGGGGTTTGGTCGGGGTGTTGGGCCTGCCTTACCCCCGAGGGGTCCCCTTTCGGGTTTCCTCGGGAGCGCACTTTGTTGTGCCCAAGGCTGGAGGGCGGGGTTCATTGTTGGGTGCTTTGCACCCACTCCCCTCGACGCCGCCGTTTTATGCCTGGGCTTTGGGCGCCCTTATTCGGGCGCTCCACCCTATAGCTCGAGACCCCCACAATGAAAAATTTTTGCAAAGCCTTGGGAGGCCATATTTTTAGTAAAAAAGCTGTTAAAATTGAGTTTTGTTATTACGAATTTTGAACATTTAAATGATAAAAACAACAAGCTATTTTCTTAGTTGGCATATGCATCTAAACCCGCACTAAAAAACAAGCACCATACCATTTACACATGAGAAATCCTCTACTCAAAATAAAAAGAAGGCATTAAAAGACATTAAAGTCTCAAAATGTCTTCCACAAGACTTATCTTCGAAACTGGAGTGGGTATAGTATTGGTCACGGCAAGTTCATCAACTGCTTTGCTAACTCTCTCAATAGCCCCTTCAGCAAAGACCCCATGGGTTGCAACAACAAATATTTTTCCAGCGCCCATCTCCCGTAGTATGTTAGCGGCCTTTACCATAGTGCCCCCAGTGCTTATGATGTCATCCACTATGAGCACGTTTTTCCCTTTCACGTCAACTTCCACCGGGGTCATCTGAACTTCAGTTGGAGAGATGCGCTTCTTCTCGAAGTAGCTAAACTCTAAACCAAGAAGCTCCGCAACAGCCTTTGCCCTCTCCAATGCACCCTTGTCCGGAGCTAAAACTAACCCGTCACCAAGCTTTTCCCCAAAGTACTCGGCTATAGCTCTGGCAGGGCTTAAGTTAACTGCCTTCCCCGGGAAGTATTCCAGAGTTTTTGGATTATGAAGGTCAAAGACATAAAGCTCATCATAATAGATACCAAGAGCCTTCATAACTGCTCTAACGCTTATCGGCTCTCCTTCTTTGGTAACTCTATCCTGCCTCGAATAAGCCAAATATGGCACCACTGCCTTAAGATGCTCAAATCCTTTCTCTTTAAGTGCATCTCCTAGGAGGAGTAGCTCAATAAGGCGCTCATCTTGGGGATTAAAGGTAGATTGAACAACAACAGCTTCCTTTCCCTCTCCAAGAATCCTTACGTACTTTTCCCCATCGGGGAACTTCTTTATCTCCACATCCAAAACTTCCTTGCTGTATTTGCTTGCCTTCATCTTAACCTCTTCGGCCATGTGATAAGCCCCACTTCCCAGCACTACTTTCATCACAATCACCCCAAAGAAAATAGGTTTAGCGTTTAATACCTTTTTCATACCAGCAAAACCGCAATAACTCCAGCAAGAAAAATACCATCAAAAGTACCAGCACCGCCTATGCTAACCATTGGAGCTCCGAGATCTTTGAGCTTGTCCCAGTTTAACAGATCAGCTCCTATGAGGACACCCATTGTACCGCTTGTATATGCCACCAACGGTCTGTTTGGAGCCCCTATGGTGAGGGCAAGGAGAGCAGCGACTAATGGAGGAACAAAAGTAGGAATCGCTATACCCAATCCTTTCACAGGTCTTGAAAAGGCTTTGCTAATTATCATCGAGATAAGAACAGCAACTCCTACTCTAATCAAAAGATCATTTTGTTCAAGGACTATAAGCCTCAATACCTCGTAGAGAACCACACTTAGGGGAACAAGAGCTCCCCCAACGTTAACACTCACTATTGTTTTTTGCTCACCCCAGTCAACGTATGGAACGGGATAAGTAATGCCAAAAAACGACACTTTGGCAACTCTAACAATTGGCCCATAGCTTCTGATCTCCTTAACCGGAATGTTGATGAAGCTTCCTATTAATGAAGCCCAAAACAGCGTAAAGGCAACAGGAAGAGGAAGTCCCAACTTTTGAAATGCCAGTGTTATTGTACCTGCAAAGAGTATGAAAAGGATAGGCAACAAGAAAATCAAGAGAATTAAGAAAGGCAAGGTCAGAGGTAGAAAAAAGTATCTCCTCACTCCTTGAACCCCCTGATATTAACCCATATTTGAGCACCTTTAGGCATTATAACCTCCAATGGCTTCTCAAACTTTACTGGGTTTTTGAAAACCCACGCGTAAAGTCTCTTACCGTTTGAATAGTCCTTTAGGAACTCATATTCTGCTAGATGCTTTTCTTTATGTTCTTTTAATTCCTCGGGTGTGAAAGGCCCCAGAACATCCACAAGTTCAGCTTTTCCTATTGCAAAACCCTTGTTTATAATGTAGACCTCTCCCCTAATCTTGGTAGAGCTCTTTCTAATTTCCCATATCTTCTTTCCTTCCACAATCCAAGAAGCAAATGGCTCTTTGACTATTAATCCTCTCATATGCCTTCAAATCGAAATAATGATAATCCCTTTATAAAACCAACGTTTGATGGGAAAGATTTAAGTGGAGTTTCAATCTATTATTCTCGGAGGCTACGCCTATGAAGATTATCTGGTATGGTCATGCGTGTTTTTGGATTGAAATAAATGGCGTGAAAATTCTGATAGACCCCTACGAATATGTCAATGACGATGCCATAGATGGCATCGATTACATACTGGTTACCCATGAACACATAGACCACTACGGCAAAACACCCCTTCTGGCGAGACTTAGAGATGCAACTGTAATAGGGCCCAAACCTGTGTATCTAATGGCAATAAGCGATGGAATAACCAAAGTCATGGAGATAGAAGGAGGACAGGAAATAGAACTTGAAAACGGGGTTAAAGTAAAGGCGATATTTATGGAGCACCCCTCAAGCCAGTACCCAGTAGGATACATTATATCCAATGAACAAAAGACACTCTTTCATCCCGGAGATACATATTACAGCCCGATTTTCAAAAATTTCCGGGGCAAAATAGATGTCCTTTTCGTCCCAATAAGCGGAAGGTCAACTGCAAACGTGAGGGAGGCAGCAAACATAGTTGAAGTAGTTCGACCAAAAATAGTAATACCAATGCACTATGGCGTCTACAGTGAAGGAAACGTGGAAGAGCTAATTAAAGAGCTCAGAGAGAGAAGGATATGGGTTCTGGTAAAAGTTCCAGAAGTTGGAAAGCCCTTTGAAGTATAGCGGTGTGGATAATGCTAACCACCGGCAGTAAGAGCTTAGACGAATTACTAGGTGGGGGAATAGGCAGAGGTGTATTAACTCAGATATACGGTGCATTTGCTACTGGAAAGACCACTCTAGCAATGCAGGTGGGCCTTTTAAATGATGGAAAAGTTGCATATATAGATACTGAGGGAGGGTTCTCCCCCGAGAGATTAGCCACAATGGCTGAAACCAGAGGACTTGACAAAGAAAAAATCCTCCAGAAGTTTCTCGTATTTGAACCGTTTGACTTCAAAGAGCAGAAAAAAACTGTCTCAGGCCTTAAAAAGATCGTAAATGAAAAATTCTCTCTGATTGTTGTGGATTCAATAACCAACCACTATAGAATAGAGGAAAACAAAAGTGCAGTTACCGCTGACCTCGGAAAGCAACTTCAGATTCTGCTTTGGCTTGCAAGAAAATACAATCTGGGAGTTATTGTTGTAAATCAGGTCTACTTCGACTCAAAGCACAATCTCCTAAAGCCGATAGCAGAGCATACCTTGGGATATAAGTGTAAAGACATCCTCAGATTAGAAAAGCTAAGAGATGGCTTCAGAATTGCAGTTTTAGAGAGACATAGATTCAAACCAGAGGGGGGCATTGTTTACTTTAAAATAACGGATAAAGGAATAGAAGATGTGGAAAAAACTAAATCTTTTCAAAAAGCTCCTGAGTCAATCTTACTATAGCCTTGTACAGCTTCTCACTTATAACCCCATCTTCGTAGTGCCTCTTGAGTTCTTCTTTGTCTACAATCTCCTTCTTCCCGTCAGGCCACTTTACGATATCGACCTCTAAATCAACGTATCTTGCCCTATCTGGATATATTTCAACTGGGGTGCAGATGTTGTAGTATTCTCCCTTTAGGTTGCCATCTCTGTCATAATAGCTATGCTTAAACCACCATTTTCCTTCTTCAATCTCAGTTATTGCATAATCCCCAGCTTCTATTGGCAAGTCCAAGCCATCATAGAATCTACCGGGTTTTAGATTCCTTCTTACCTTCAGCTTTAGGGGATTTAGAGAAACCTCAACCACTTCCCCTGGGCCTATCTTGATTACTTGACCGTCTGGCTTAACGTGCTCAAACCTGAAAAGCCATCCCTGCTTTGGCCCCTTATTGTTGATTAATGCCTCTAAAAAGCCTTCACTAACCTTTTTTCTCTGAGAGGGAATCTTGCTTAGAATTCCCTCTCCAATTTCAACGGCAAACCCAAACTCGGGATCATATGCCTTAAACTTGTGATGGCCCTCTATCGTAGGGACTACCGTATTTCTTATGTCGTCAAGCTTTGCCTTTGCCGCACCGCCAAATTCAACCTCGTAGATGTCTCTGCCCTCAACTATTTGGGCAGGAGCAGAGTATTTTTCAGCCTCTTTCAGCTTTTCAGCGATCTTTGAAAGCTTTATTAGCTCATCCCGTAGGAGATTCCAATCTTTATACGCAGCTGCCGTTCTCCACAAAACCCCCCATTCTCCAAGATCGACACTCAATCCAAGTATTCTAAGTCTTTCTCTCTCTGATTGATCCCTAATCTTCCTTGATATTTTCACATGTCTCTGGGTTCCAACGGGTTTTGGAATAAGCACTGCATAGTCCCCTGGTATAGTGAGTAAGACACTCAAATGAGGAAGGAGGTTGTTTTTCTTGACCTGAACAAGCACCTCGTCCCCTTCAACAGCATCTGGAAACTCTTCTATTAGCAAAGTTCCAATTGCATTCCCTATGTCCACATACACATATCTTTCGTCCTTTTTGATAACGATTCCTTTATATATGCCGTAAAGCTGGTAGGGCATTTTTCTAAAGAAAACGTCTAAAAACTTCTCCTCAAAAACCTTCTTAACTTCTTCAACTTTTTCTCCAACCAGCACCACACCATGGGAGTCTTTTTTGTCTTGAATATCCACATCGAACTCATCGTAGACCTTTTCAATGCCTAGTCTTTCAGCGATCTTCTGACTTGGCTGGCTTATCTTAAAGCCTTCATCGAGGAGCAACTTTGTCAAAGCCGTGCTGTATATCCCTCTAATCCTCACCGAAACCTCTGAGTTTGTAGACATATTCACCACCTCTTTCCCGTTTTTCCACAACACCAATGAGCGTTAAGCCTTCAAGGATTTTAGCAGCATGTTCTCTCTCAACACCGCTGTTCTTTTCTACATTTCTCACCTCAACCCACAGTAATCCTTTTGAATGCCAGTCTCTCAAGGCTTCTTCAACTTTATGAACCCATGAGGGATTGGTGTAGAGGTAGTAGATGAATGAGATTAAGAGCTCAAGTTTCTCATCCAAATTTTCTATCTTTTTTATTTTGTCAACAATATTGGCCGGTGGTAGTTTCCTCTCCTCACTTATAAATATAAGCCCCTCAAGTTCTCCAGTTAGCTTTTGAATTGTTTGGGTGATTGAGTAATCATATACCCTATAAAACTGCAACAACCTCTGGAGGGATGCATTTATTTTGGCTTTTTCAGTGAAGCTCATTTTCGGATTCTCAACTAAAAGAAGGAGTTCCTCTAATCGAAATTTCATTTGATGTTCGTTTTTTTGAAGCTCTTTTGCGAGCCGCTCAAAGTCTCCCCCAAGAAGAGAAGATGCCTTTCCTATTTGAGACGCTATATCAAATTTTCTCTCAATAATGCCATAAAGCTCGGACACCAGGTCTTTTAACTCTTCAAACTCCCATGATGATGAAAGGGAGTATACACGAAGAAAGCCCTTCTGAAACTCTTTGTGGAGAATCTCAGCCTCTTTAACAAGTTCACGAATTTTATTTGTGTCCACCTTCATCCCCTACATTATATACTCCCTCATTGTTCTTTTACTTTTCGCAGCTTTTGTGGTTAACATAACTGTTTACCCAAAATCTTTTTTTAAAGCAATGATGTTTTAAGTAATAGAGGGGAGCGCATGGTTTTAGTGGATCGCTTTGGAAGACCGGTGACAAATCTGAGAATTTCTCTCACAAATGAGTGCAACTTAAACTGCTTCTACTGCCACAGAGAGGGGCAAACCCTCAGCTTCCAAGAGATGAAACCAGAAGAAATAGAAAGAATAGTCAGAATAGCGTCCCAGCTTGGCATAAAAAAGGTCAAGCTAACTGGAGGGGAGCCGACTATTAGAAAAGATATCGTTGAGATAGTGAGGAGAATACGGCCTTACGTTGAAGACCTATCTATGACCACCAACGGAACAACAATGAAGCTACTGGCAGAGCCATTAAAAGAAGCTGGACTCGATAGAGTAAACATAAGTCTCGATACCCTTGACAGAAAAAAATATAAATCTATTACAGGATTTGACGTGCTTCCCCAAGTTCTTGAAGGAATCGAGAAAGCCGTCAAGCTCTTTTATCCAGTTAAGCTTAACATGGTTGTCATGAAAGGTCTCAACGACGGGGAGATATGGGATATGATAAACTACGCTGCCCAGAAAAACGCCATTCTTCAGCTAATTGAAATCGAAGTCCCAAGGGAGATGGAGGACTCATGGTTTTTCAAAAAGTATTTTTATCCGCTAAAACCTCTGGAAGAGAAATTTGAGGAGATCGCGATGGATGTAAAGGAAAGACGAATGCACAGGAGAAAGAAATACTTTATTCCCACAGACTACGGCATCGCCGAGGTTGAAGTCGTTAGGTCAATGCACAACACAATATTCTGTGCAAACTGCACTAGGATAAGGCTCACTTCAACGGGCCATTTAAAGACCTGCCTCTTGAGAAGGGATGACCTCGTAGATATCCTAACTCCAATAAGGAACAACGCCTCCGATGAGGAACTTATTGAAATTTTTAAAAAGGCTATTCTCATGCGGGAGCCCTATTGGAAATGAAAAGTATTTAAATAATGCCTTAGATTACTCTAACCTAGAGGGAGAAGCAATGTACATGAATCTCTATGGAGTACTAGCGGGTTCAATTCTTGCAGCAATAGGAATAGCCCTCAGCATAAGAGCGTTCTATTACTACAAAAACATCGAGGAGCCGGGGAAAAACTTAGCTAGAAACTTTTTAATTTCCACCTCCCTTTTCACCGCGGGCTCACTTGGGGTTGTGATCGATTCTCTAACTGAAATCCAGTTATGGTTTGTAATGGCAATTTTCTACACCCTCTCTTACATAATTTTGGTTTCATCCGTTCTCTACTATCTCAATGCTCTAAGCCCCCAAGAAGTAAAACCAAGAAAATACCCAGAAAAAATATCGCTTTCACCAATAACTGGGGCATATGTGTTTAAAAAGCCGGCAAGCCCTCATGCTCTGACATTTTTGTCGAGACATTCAAACGGACTCCTTGTTGTGAGCAGGGCTCAAAAGGAGTTATGGATAAGAAAGTACCAGCTGGAGCCGGATAAGTTTATATGGCTGAGCAGATTAGAGAAAGAAGGTGCAGGAGATCCTACAAAGCTCCACGTTATTCAAGATGCTATTTTAAGGTTCTTGAGAGAAAAAGGTGGAAAAGCAGTTGTGTATTTCGAGGGAATTGAGTATCTAATCCTCTACAACGACTTTTCTTCCGTTGCAAAGTTTTTGTTCTCGTTGAAGGATTACGTAATCTCCAACGAGTCAATGCTAATCTTATATTTGCCTCCAAACGTCCTAGACAAAACTCAAGAGACAACACTCTTGAAAGAGTTTCAGGAAAAGAGGGAAGAGGAGCTCATTAAAGAGGTTTCCCAAAAATTGTTCGCGGCACTGCTAGAGGGAGAAAACCATGCCAGCGGTGAGAGTAAAGAAGAGTGAAGCAGAAGAGGCAAAGAGGATTCTTAAGCGAGTGGGGATTTATGATGGAAAGAGAAGACCAAGAAGAGAGGAAGAAAACATTCTCTTTCCTATAACAGACCCAGAGAAAGCCAAAAATCTTGGATTTGAGGTTGTAGATATTGAGCTTCCTTTCAGACCAGAGAGACAAATTTACAAAAACCTTGAGAGCATCTTAAAGGACAAGTTTACTAAAGAGGAGCTAAACTTCCTCAGGCGTTACGATGTCATAGGGGACATAGCGATAATTCAAATCCCGCCGGAAATAGAGCACAGAGAAAAGGAGATAGTTGAGGCATTGCTTAAGGTGCATCCATTTCTAAAGGTGATAGCGAAGAAAGGATTCCACAGAGGTGTCTTCAGGATAAGGGACTATTCAATAATATGGGGAGAAAAGAGACTCACAACAGTGCACAAAGAAAACGGTGTAAAAATTAAAGTTGACCTAAGCAAAGCCTTCTTCAACCCCAGAATGAAGGGAGAGAGGTACAGATTGGCTCAACTTGTAAGAGATGGGGAGAGAGTTCTCTTGATGTTTGCCGGAATTCTACCCTATGCCCTCGTGATTGCAAGATACAAAAACGCTAAAATAACAGCCGTAGAGTTAAACGAAGATGCCGTAAAGCTCGGCATTGAAAACGTTCAGTTAAACAGGGATAAACTCAAGGGTAGCATAGAGATCATCAAAGGGAATGTATTTGACGTTGTTCCAAAGCTTGGGACTTTTGATAGGGTTATAAGCCCAACCCCAAAAGGTGTTGATGCTCTCCGCTTGGCACTTGAGAAAGCCGAAAAGTGGGTTCATTACTATGATTTTGTTCACGAAAGCAAAATAGAGGACTTTAAAGAAAGAATTATCTCCCAGTGCAGAGAGCTCGGAAAGGAATGTAATGTAAGGATAAAGAAAGTCTCCGACTACAAACCCTATGTCTTTAAGGTCTGTGCCGATATCGAACTTCTTTGATCACTTCTTCAGGAAATCAAATAGAGTTGCCTGTTTGCCTTTCTTCTCTTTCTTTTCCTCGGGCTTTTCTTCAGCTTCTTTTTCTTCCCCTATTTCTTCTTCAACTTCTTCAACCTCTTCTTCCTCTGGCCCTTCTTCACTGATTTCTTCTTCATCTATAGTCTCAGCTTCAATTGTTTCAATTCTCACTTCAAGCTCCGTTTTCGTTTCCTTCAACTTTCTATGAATGGCCAGCATCTTCCCTTTGATCTTTGCCACCTTTTCTTTATCCTCAGTAAGGAACTCAATCTCCTTATCCCCTAAGTCGAGAAAAACTGCTATATGAGCTGCAACATCCGGGTTGTTAACAAATATGGCTTTGAATATCTGCATTGTTTCAATTGCCTCAAGTTTGCTCATGTGCATTTCCTTCATTATCTTCTTCACTATGGAGTCCCTAATAGAGCGCTCTTCCTTGGTATCCCTGAGCATTTTAAGGGTTTTTGGTGGGTAGAAGCGCAAGAAGCCTTTTTTCTTCACACCGGCAACCGCAACTCCGGCGGTCATCATGTCTATTGCATACTTCCACAAACCGTAGTTCCCTGTTCTTGTTGCCCTTCCAAGGTATATATCGGCTCTGCTTATGGCCTCATATGCCCTCGCAATGTCCTCTGGCTTGTAATACACATAGGGAATGTTTTCTTCAATCCAGAGAAGAACTTCATCTGGGGTATTGTCAAGGTTCATGAGGGCCATTTTTGCCCTTTTTGCATTATCTGTGGCAAATATCATGCCTAGAGCTTCAAAAATCGACTTCTCAACATCCCTATATGCCAGAACAAGCTCGGCATCTTCAACGCCGCCGCTTACGATATTCTGGAGGTCATTTATTGCTGCCCTTAAGTCTCCCCTAGCCCTTTTTGCAATTTCCTGCAGGACTTCTTTAGGAACGAAAATACCCTCCGCTTTTACAATCCTAAAGAGAGCCTTTAAAATATCCCTCTGGCTTAAACGCTTGTACTCCACTATTTCTGCTTTGTTTCTTATCTCCAATGGTACCTCCCAGTATCTGTTGGCGGACATTATTATGGGATTCCTCGCCTTGTCTATGAGCTTCGCTATCTCTCTTGCCCCCGAAGGCTCTATGTTATCCGCCTCATCAAGAAAGATCAGCTTTCTCCTCCTTCCAAAGACATCCATTGTATAGGCGGCATTGAGGTAGCGCTCTATTTTACCAAAAGTTCTGTCATCGCTTGCGTTGAGCTCAATTACCTCAAATTTATACTCATTAGCTAGAGCGTAAACTGTGGTAGTCTTCCCGCTACCAGGGGGACCGGCAAGGAGGAGAGCTTTTTTCTTGGGCGTTCCATGAAACCAACTTTCAATCCATGCTTTAACCTTCTCCAACGCTTTCTCTTGATTTACTATCTCCACGAGCCTTCTTGCCCTATACTTTTCAACCCATGGCAGCATTTGGGCTCACCTAATCCTTGCCAAGCAGTGTGAACTGAGCCAAGAGAGCTTCAAGCTGAATCATTTCATTTGCTCCCTCAACAAGCCTGAAGTTGTACTCTCCTATTTTATCAGCCAAGGCAACCTTCTTCGGCTCACTTATTGGAAGATTGAACACCTCTTTGTGCATCTGAATCAAAACGTCTTCTCCGCTTAAACCTTGCTTTAGAAGTATCTCCCTAAGCTTGTCCCTAGCTTTGAGGAAGTTGCCTTCTAACGCTAAAAGCATCATTTCCCTAACATCTTCTGGTCTGGCCCTGCTTGCAACCAAAAATACGTTTTCATCGGTTATTTTGACATCTAGGGCAGCTGCAGCCTGGAGAACGTTTATTGCCCTCCTTAAGTCACCTTCAGCCACGTAGAGTATCGCTTGAAGACCTTCCTCGGTTAGCTCGAGCCCTTCGTTTTCAGCTATGTATTTTAACCTCTTTGCAATATCTTCATCTTTTAACGGTCTAAAGCGGAAAATCGCACATCTTGATTGAATGGGTTCTATGATTTTGGATGAATAGTTGCAGCTCAAGATAAATCTAACGTTGCTAGAAAACATCTCCATGGTTCTCCTCAAGGCTTGCTGGGCATCTTGGGTTAAAGCGTCGGCTTCATCAAGGAAGATTATCTTAAAGCTTGCACCTCCTATCGGCTTTGTCCTTGCAAACTCCTTTACCTTCTCACGGATAACGTTTATACCTCTTTCATCGCTCGCGTTCAATTCGAGAAAGTTGTGCCTCCAGTGCTCCCCAAATAACTCTCTAGCTAAACAAAGAGCACTTGTCGTTTTTCCCGTCCCAGGTGGGCCTGCAAAGAGAAGATGCGGCATCGAGCCGGTTTTAACATAGTGCTTAAGCCTCTTCACTATGTGATCTTGCCCTACAATGTCGTCAAGCCTCTCAGGCCTATACTTCTCAACCCACGGTTTTTCAAGAATTTTAACTTCCTTAACCTCTTTTACTTCTTCAGCCATTGCAACCACCTGTTATCGTGACCTAAACACTTTATAATCACGAGAATATTTAAACTCTTTGGAACCCTCCAAAGAATTTCCAAACTTCATCAATAAGGAGACTGGTGTTAGTCCGTTGTTTATTGAAATGCATGAAAAACTTTTATAGGTGAGAAATACCAATATTCTACTTGGTGGTGCCAATGGCAAAGCTTGACTGGATTACCGAAGAGCTTAATGAACTTAAAGAAAAAGGACTTTATGTAAGAATTAGAGTTCTCCAGAGCGCCCAAGGCCCTTGGGTGATTGTGGACGGAAAGAAAGTTCTGAATATGTGTTCCAACAACTATCTCGGTTTGGCAGCACATCCAAAAATTAAGGAAGCGGCTATAAGAGCTATTCTTGACTATGGCGTTGGAGCTGGAGCTGTTAGAACGATAGCCGGAACAATGGAGCTCCACGTGGAGCTTGAGGAAAAACTTGCAAAGTTCAAGAAGAGAGAAGCTGCTATTCTCTTCCAGAGCGGCTACAATGCAAACCTCGGGGCAATAAGTGCCCTCATAAAGAAAGGTGAGGATGGAGTTTTTGTTAGCGAAGAACTAAACCACGCGAGCATTATCGATGGTATGAGGTTAAGCGGTGCGCCAAAAGTTATCTACAAACACCTTGACATGGAAGACCTCAAGAAGAAGCTTGAAGAAGTGAAAGACAAGAAAAAGAAGCTTATTGTCACTGATGGTGTATTCAGCATGGACGGTGACCTCGCCCCACTCCCCGAGATCGTGGAATTAGCGGAACAGTACGATGCTATGGTATACGTTGACGACGCCCACGGTGAGGGTGTTTTAGGTGAACATGGAAGGGGTATTGTTGACCATTACAAGCTCCACGACAGAGTGGACTTTGAAATGGGAACCCTAAGCAAGGCATTTGGTGTCATTGGTGGCTATGTTGCAGGGCCAGAGGAGGCAATAGAATATTTAAAGCAGAGAGGAAGACCATTCCTGTTCTCATCCGCCTTGAATCCGCCTGATGTTGCTGCCGCTATTGCCGCGGTTGAGATTCTCCAACATAGCGATGAGCTCGTTAAAAAGCTTTGGGACAACACCCATTTCCTCCAAAAGGGACTTAGAGACATTGGCTATGACTTAGGAAACACCAAGCACCCAATTACACCGGTAATGCTATATGACGAAAAGCTAGCCCAAGAGTTCTCAAGAAGACTCTACGATGAATACAACATCTTTGCCCAGGCAATAGTTTATCCGACAGTCCCATTAGGCACAGCAAGAATAAGGCTTGAGCCTTCAGCAGCCCACAGCAAGGAAGACCTGCAGTACGTCATAGATGCCTTCGAAGATCTCGGAAAGAAGACCGGATTCTTGAAGTGATTTTTCCTACTTTTTATTTTCGTTTTATTTTTTAAACTTTTTCTAACGAAAGGTATTTAAATCTATATGCCTACTCATTCCTGGAGATGAGAGGGGATGAGCGTCATAACTGCAACCCTCTCACTAACCGCCTTGCTATTGCTGATAGGCTTAACAATAGTCGGAATAAAGTATAGAAGGAGGTTCATAGCTAGGTACCCCACGCTTAGAAGATTCTATGACTTCATGATAGTGGGGTTTGCCATGGCAGCCCTATCAAAGTTTGTCTTCATGTTCCTTGATTTATATGACGCTGGAATTCTCTTTCTGAACCCTTCAGAGAAAATGCTCTTAAACACAGCTGGAAATGGTTTAACAACGTTTGCACTTCTCTTCCTTCTTCTCGGATGGGTGACCCTATTAAAGAGCCTCGTATCAAGATACAAGCTCTCTCCAGTGATAGAAATAGAGGGGAAAGAGGAAAAATTTGCCCCTGGGGTGTATCTATGCAAAACAGGAGATTGCAACTCATTACTGCTGGATCTGTTGAAAGGAAGAGCAGGACTTATTGTCTCCAGAACACCAAGGCATGTGCTTAAAGAAAAGCTAAAGCTTGAGCAAACCCCAATGTTATGGCTCACAAAAATAGATGGGGAAGGAAATATACACCCACTAAGGCTTGAGTTCCTTCTGCAGACATTAGTAGACTTCATGAAGTCGGGAGATACTCCAAAGATAATTTTACTAGATGGAATCGAATATCTCATGGTAGAAAATGGGTTTGAGCCGGTCTTTAAGTTCCTAGCAGCATTGAACGATTACGCCCTACTCAACAACACGATAATCTTGGTTCCCTTGGATGAGAGCGCTGTTGAAAAAAGACACGCAAACCTCTTAAGGAGGGAGTTTAGGGAGATAAAAGCAGACTAGAATTTTATTCTGCCTATGTGATAATAAACCACGTCATTGTCCTCATCGACCACCGCCAGAACCATCTTTTTTCTAACCCCATGGGCAACCCTAACCCTGGCGGTTAAGTCGTTTGGGTACATCTTCTGGTTCTCACTTACCACCCAGATTAGCCAGTCCGCATGCTCCTCCATTCCTTTTCGGTACACCCTAAAGTGAGAACCGTATTTGAGAGCTGTCTTCACAGTGTACCCCCTATTCCTAAGATCCCTGTAAACCAAAAACTTTAAATCAAACTGCTCATCTTTTTTCCTTCCAATTTCGAAAAGCTCTTGAACGCTGAGCTCTTTTTCACCGTCAAAAACTTTAATCCATCCTTTGTCCAACAGATAAGCAGCTTCAATAAGAGAAAGGAAAAGCTTGCCATTTACAACTTCCCCATAGTGCCGCTTGTTGTAGAGCTTGTTTATAGCACTCTCCATCGTGCTGAAAACCCTATCTCCGCTTAGGTAAAATTTGAACTCACTCAACTCCTGTCCCCCCATGCGTCTGGTGTGAGAACCATGTAGTAGGCATCCTCGCCATCGGAGTAGTAGCCTTTTATGATTTTCATCTTCTTAAAGCCTAGCCTTTCGTAGAGCTTTATCGCCCTCTCGTTGCTGACTCTGACCTCAAGTCCTATGTACCTAGCTCCTCGTTTTATTAACCTGTCTATAACAACCTCCATAAGAGCCTTGCCTATCCCATTCCCTCTATAAAGAGGATCAACGGCTATACTCATTATGTGACCTTCCATGTCTGGTCTTAGATATCCCATCACATAGCCCACTACCTTCCCGTTGTATTCTGCAACTAGAAAGGTCTCGGGATTTGCCTCAAGGAACATCAAAAACAGCCCTCTCGGATATTGCTCCCTGAAGGACTGTCTCTCAATGCGCATAACCTCACTTAGGTCAAAGAGGGTAGCAGGCCTGATAGTGACAAGGCTCAGGGGAATCTTTCTTGGGAAAGGGACATCTCTTGAAGAGAGACTCATATTGAAATATTCTCCCGATAGTTTTTAATCTTATTGATTTAAAAGGAAAATCAAAGATGGATTATTACCGGCTCAAAGGGGACCTCTATCTTCCCATCTTTGCTTTCAACCTTTTTACCTGTCAGAAGGTCTATTCCCTTAACTTCAATCTCTATCTCTCCAATTTTGCCCTCTAGGTTGAAAATTCCAACTGCATTTTTGCACTCCACAACCGCAATTCCTTCCTTCGCCAAGTACACTCTTTGATCGTTGCAATCGATTGACTTTTTAATCTCGATTAATTTCTTGACAAAAGATGAAAACTCCTCATTTCCCTTTTCCCAGGGAATAGGGTCCTTTTCAAAGAGGCTTGGCTGGTTTTCAATAGCATATTCCTGCCCTGCATATATTAGCATAGCCCCCTTTAGCATGAACATGAAGGCCGTCCAGTTCCTCAGGCGAAGTTCATCCTTAAATATCCCAGCCGCCCTTGGTAAATCATGATTTTCCAGAAATCTAAGCTTAACGTAATCCGCTGGATACAAAGTATCCTGAACGTAGAGGTAGTCAATATAGCTTGATAGACTTTTCTCTCCCCGCAGATACCTTTCCAGCATCTCTCTTCCATCGTAGTCGTAAGTAATATCAAATACCCGGTGCATCTCAACATCCGAGTGGACTCTAAATCCCCTCTCCCGCAGCCACTTGACAAAAGAAGGATGTACCGTCTCAGCCAGCCAGATGAGGTTGGGATTAATCTTGGCAACTTCTTTTTTGGCTTTCTCCCAGAATTTCAAGGGCACAAGAGGAGCAACATCGCATCTAAACCCATCCACGTATTTAGCCCAGAACTTCAAGGTCTCTATTTGATATTCCCAGAGCTCTCTGTTGGAGTAGTCAAGGTCGTAAACATCGCTCCAGTCCGGAACCTTTCTTGAAGGCTTGCCATCAACTGTGTAGAACCATTCGGGATGCTCTTCCAAAAGCTTTGAATCTCGCGAGGTATGATTGTATACAATGTCTATCATAACCTTAAGCCCAAGCCTATGAGCTTTTTCCACGAGTTTTTTAAAGTCTTCAAACGTTCCCAGTTCGGGATTTATTGATCTATAATCCCTTATAGCATAAGGAGAACCAAGAGAACCCTTTCTGCCTTCCTCTCCTATTGGGTATATGGGCATCAGCCAAACAAAGTCCACGCCGAGGGATTTTATCCTCTCCAAATCTTCAGCCAAGGCCTTTAGAGTCCCCTCTTCAGTGTGGTTTCTTGGGAAGACTTCGTATATAACGAGCTTTCTCAACTCGCTAGCCCCCATTTATATCACCGAGAGTGATTACACTTGGTATTAAAATAGTTTTTGGAAAGTTTTAAAAGAAAGGTAGTAGGATGTTAAAGAGAAGTGATGAGCGCTTCCGATCCTGAGGGCAAGATGATGACCGGATTCCTGTCTGATCTACCATCCATGTCTTTTCTTACCATTACTAAAGGTTAAGATTAAGTTTATAACCAGCTCGGAGTTAATTGATTAAATGAAGGTGATATGATGAGGATAGCGGAAGATGCCGTCGGGATAGTCAAAGGTGAGGCAAGTGTCATAGGGTATGATTTTTCCGCTCACCCCGATGTGAATTTACAGTTTGGGGAGTTTGTCGTTGCCCAGAACAGAAACGGGGAATGGGTTATTGGTACAATCAGAAGACTTCAAAACATAAATTGGCTTCTCATAAGTGGGAAAAGCACGTATCAGTCCCTTCAGCTTGATTTGGAGCAATACGGAGAGAGCATTGAGGACAACGAGGAAGTAATCGCGAGTGTAAGGGTTCTAGGCAAGCTCAGCTTTAACGGCGAGAAGGTTGAAGTTCTACCAAATAGAGTCCCAATTCCTAATGGAAGGACTGTTTACAGGTTAAGCGACGAGGTTCTCAAGGCAATATACAACCCCGGGGAAGGGTACATAGAGGTTGGGACACTTCTTCTAAGAGAGAGCGTGCCAATTTATTTAAATGCTGACGAACTTGTATCGAGGCATTTTGCCGTTTTGGCAGTTACAGGGGCGGGTAAGTCAAACACCGTTGCAGTGATGATAAGCCAGATCGTCGAAAAGCTCAGGGGAACGGTGGTTGTCCTAGACCCACACGGGGATTACGTAAAGCTAAAGCTCCCCAACACAGGGAAAAAGTATGTCAAGATAATAGAGGCCAAAATAAGACCTGAAGAAATGGATAGCGAGGAGCTGGCAGACCTAATAGAGGTCGCAAAAAATGCCACCATACAGAGAGAGTTCCTAGCTAAAGCTTGGGAAACAATCAAATACGAAAACCCAAATTTGGGCGGAAGAGAGCTCATTGAAAAGCTCATGGAGACAATAAACGACTGGATCAGAAATAAAGAAGCGAGGTACTGGGATGAAGGGAAGAAGGACTATTTCACGGAGGAACTCAAATCGGATAGAGTGGAGACACTAAGGGGAGTTGTTTTAAGACTTAGGAGATTTTTGAGGAATTATGGGAGCTTATTAACTAGTGAGGACTTAATATCCCAAATTGAGCCGGGAAAGGCGAATGTTATCGACCTCGGGCCCTTAGATGAGGGTCAAATGAAAGTCGTTGTCGGAAAACTGCTCCAGGGAATATTTGAAGCAAGGGTAGACTATGAAAAAGCCAGAAAGACTCTTGAACGCATAGAAGAAGATCTAAGAGAAAGCAGAGCGGCGAAAACATCAAAACTTGAAGAAGAAATCAAAGAGCTCAAGGAACTTATGAAGAGCATCGAAAAGAAAAGTAAAGCACTTGCCGAGCCAATACTCATGGTAGTGGAGGAGGCACACATCTTTGCCCCGCAAGGAGAACACAATGATGCCGTGAGGGTTTTGAGCAGAATTGCTAGGGAAGGAAGAAAGTTTGGAGTTGGGCTTGGAATAGTATCCCAAAGACCAAACAAACTTAATGAAGACGTCTTAAGCCAGACAAACACCAAGATAATATTAAAGATCGTAAATCCGAAAGACCAGGACTACGTTCTAAAGGCAAGTGAACAGTTGAGTAATGATTTACTAGCCGATATAGCATCTCTTGGAAAAGGGGAGGCGGTTATAGTTGGCCAAGCAATAGCCCTTCCAGCGCTGGTTAAGATTTACAACTTCAAAGAAAGGGGCGGCGATTATGGAGGAGAAGACATAGGGATTGTATCAAGGTGGCGTAAAAGAGCAGAAGAAGAGAAGAGAGAGGAAGAAATTCAGCAGGCTTATGAAGATGAGGGGATAGAATATGACCTTTAAGTTTGCCCATATTGCAGATGTGCATCTTGGGTTTGAGCAGTACAGACTGCCCTACAGAGCCGAGGAGTTTAGAATAACCTTTGAGACTGCAATAAAAAAAGCAGTCGAGGAAAAAGTGGATTTTATACTTATTGCGGGAGACCTCTTCCACCGCAGCAACCCAAGCCCCCAAACAATAAAAGAAGCCATAGACATCCTTTCAATCCCAAAAGAAGAAGGAATTCCGGTTTTTGCAATTGAGGGAAACCACGACAGAACCCAAAAGAGAATTTCCGCCTACAATCTTCTAGAATCCCTGGGGTTGATGCACGTCCTCGGCTTCAGCGAGGAGAAAAAAGAAAACACGTATCAAACCACAGAAAAAGTCAATGGAAAGCTAATCGTCAAGGGAGTCTTCGAAAAAGGGAACAAAAGCCTTGAGATCTACGGCATGAAGTTCATGAGTGCTGCGTGGTTTGAGAGAAACAAGCTAAGTGAGTACTTTAAGCCAAGCGGAGACGCTGTGCTTATGCTCCATCAGGGGATAAAGGAGATGATGGACAGCCTAAAACTGGAAACGCAGAGAGATTATTTCGAGATAACCCTTGAAGACCTGCCAGAGGGCTTTCTTTACTACGCAATGGGGCACATACACAAAAGGTGGCAAACCAACAAAGGCCTGGGTGTGGTTGCTTATCCAGGTTCATTAGAGAGGTGGGACTTCGGGGACTACGAAATGAGATACAGGTGGAACGGGAACGCTTTTATTCCTCAAACTGGAGAGGATAAGGGCTTTCTGATAGTGGAAGACTTTAAACCAAGGTTTGTGAAGCTTGACGTTAGACCCTTCTACGATGTTAAGATTAAAGCTGACGAGAGTGTTGTAAAAACGGAGCTTAAAAAGCTGAGCACAAAAATCCCGAAAGAGGCTTTTTTAAGGGTGGACATTGAGTGGGAGAGACCTTTTGACGTGTCTTTTCTCCACGAAATCTTCAAAGTTGAATACCTCCACATAAGAACGAAGTTCAAAAGGCCTTCCATAATCAAGGGGGACACGACAAACCTAAAAGAGTTCTTCACCCCTCTGGAACTCAAGATAATCGAGCTCGTTGGCGAGAAAGATTTTGAAGATTTTGAAGAGGTTATAGAGCTCCTCCTAAAAGGCTCCACCCCAGAGAAAGAAGCTACACCTAAGAAGGAAGAGAGAAAAGAAGAAGTCAAAGAGGGGATAAAAGAAGAAAAACCCAATTTAGAAGCCGAGAAGAAAATCAAGAAGATAAAAGAGCCACCAAAGAAAAAATCGGATTTATTATCTTGGCTGAAAGGGTGAGAGAAAATGATGATTGAAAAGATAATCGTGAGGGATTTCCGCTCACACGAGTTCACAAAGGTAACGTTTGCACCCGGGATAAATCTTATAATAGGGCAAAACGGCTCTGGAAAAAGCTCCCTTCTCGATGCGATACTTGTAGGCCTTTATTGGCCCATGAAGCCCAAGGATCTTAAGAAGGAGGATATCCTCAGGGTAAATGGGAAAAGCACCGAGATAACGATATTTTTTGAGAAAGACAATGTGAAATACCAGCTCCACAGGAACATAACAAGGGGCATAGCTTTTGTTAAGTATCAAGAAGGTCAGGGATGGCACCATGCAACTGAAGCAAGCCAGCAGTCCGTGAGAAGATGGATGGAAAAAATGATTCCCTACGATGTATTTGTGAACGCGATATACATAAGACAAGGAGAAATTGACGCAATCTTGGAGAGCGATGAAAGCAGAGAAAAGGTTGTTAGAAAGGTTTTAGGTTTGGATAAATATGAAAACGCCTATAACAACCTTCTTGAAGTTAGAAAAACCATAGACTCAAAAATCAGCGCAATTGAAGAATACCTCACAGCAATGAAGAACATAGATGAGATGATAGAAGAAACCCGAAAAAGCCTAAGTGAAGCTATAAAGCAAATAAACGAGCTCACACCAAAGATTCCAAAGCTGAGGGCGGAAGCTGAAAGAATAGAAAAGAGGCTTTCTGAACTTGACGAGCTGTTGGAACAGCTTAACAAAGCGAAAGAGGAAAAAAGCGAAATTGAAAAGAATCTCGAAGGAGTAAAGACAAGGATAAGCTCCCTAATCAAGTCAACAAATGAAAGGAAAGAGAAGATAAATGAACTGAAAAAGAAATTTGAAAAGCTTGAAAAAATCAAGCCTCAAGCTGAGATATATATGGAGCTCGAAAAGTTCCAAAGGGAATACAGTGAAATAAAATCAAGGATCGAAAAAGAGCTTAAAGGCTACGAAGGAAGGCTTTCCCAAATAGAAGAAAGACTCAAAGAGCTCATGAAGAAGGAAGAAGAGGTAAAAGAGCTCGAAGAAAAAATAGAAGAAATAGCAGAAAGGCTTGAAACTCTAAAGCAACAGATAGAGCAGTATGAAGAAGCCATGAGAATCAAGAAAACAGTAGAAGATTTAAGGAAAAGATTATCTCTCAGCGAAGAGAAAATTAAAGCCCTCAAAGACGAAATAGAAGAGGCAAAAAGGAGAAGAGAAGAAATCCGCGAGAGACTTGAAAAGATTGGAGAAGAAAAAGGAAAGCTCAGGAGCCTCTCCGGAGAGAAAGACAAGGCAATATCAGAGCTCATGAAGGCTAAAGGAAAGTGTCCCGTCTGCGGTGCCGAGCTTACAGATGAACACAGAGAAGAACTCATCAAAAGCTACAAAATAGAGATTAAAAAATACATGGAAAGGATGAAAGAGCTAGAAAAAGATGAGAAGGAACTTAGGGCAGAGCTCATGAGAATTGAAAAGACTTTGAAAAAGGAAAGCACTGTAATAGCAAACGAAGAGATATTGAAACAAATAAGGGAAAATGAGGAAAAGTTAGCTCAGTTTAACCTAAGAGAACTCGAGAAAGAGGCCAAAGAATACGAAAAGCTCTCGAAAGAAAAGAACCAGCTTGAGGGCAAACTTAAGAGCATCTTAGAAGAACTCAAAAAGAAGCCAGTGCTAGAAAAAACAAAGAGAAGCATAAGAGAGAAAATAGAAAACGCCAAAAAAGAGCTTCAGAAATACGATAAGAAACTCAAAGAGTTCGGCTTTGAAAACGAAGAAGACCTTAGGGCAGAGCTCGAAAAGTTGAGACCCCTCTATGAAGAATACCTAGGCCTTTTAGAAGTCAAAGATGAGCTTGAGAAAGAGAAAAAACGCCTTGGCAAAGAGGAAGAAGAGCTAAAAGATTTGGAAAAGCAAAGGAAAGGGCTCGAAGAGCAACTATCTCTGTTAAAGGAGAGAATTACAGAACTCGAGAAAAAGTACAACAAAGAAGAGCATGACAAGCTTAAAAAAGAATACATCCAGGCTAGAGAAGCCCTAACGAAGGCAGAAACCGAGCTTGAAAACCTTGAAAAAAGAAAAGAAGAGTTGAGCAAAAACCTAGAGAACCTACAGAAAGAAAGGGATAACGTCAAGAACAGGAAAAAAGAACTTGAAGAGCTGAAGAAAGCCAAGAAAAGAGTTCAAGAACTCAGAGAAAAGGTCAGAAGATTTAAGAACCTCCTCAAGGAGGATGCCCTTGCAAAAGTTGGTGAATATGCAAGTGAGATATTCGAAGAGCTCACTGAGGAGAAATATTCCGGAATAAGTGTGAAGGCAAAGGAAAACAAGGTTGTTCTTGGGGTTATATACGATGGAAAGGAGAGGGAGCTCTCATTCTTGAGCGGCGGTGAGAGAATAGCCCTCGGTCTGGCGTTTAGATTAGCCTTATCCCTCTACCTTGCGGGAGAGATTCCCCTCCTCATAATGGACGAGCCGACACCTTATCTCGACGAGGAGAGGAGAAGAAGACTCGTGGACATCATGGAGCGCTATCTGAGAAAAATCCCGCAGGTGATAATAGTTTCGCACGACGAGGAGCTCAAGGATGCCGCAGATAGAGTGGTTAGAGTCAGGCTTGAAAACGGCGTTTCGAGAGTAGAAGAAGTAGAGGTGGGATGAATGTACCGCCTCATTTCCAAATATCAAGCGGATAAAATCCTCCAGATGCTCAAAAGAGAACTCAAAGAAGCTGAAGGGGCTCTAGAGGGCAAGGTGGATTGGAGACCTCTTCCCGAAAAAAAGGAGAGCAAAGTTTATGCTGTTGATGGAAGCCAGGGGAAGGCAAGGCTGAGTGGGACAATAATATATACAGTTGCCTCTTTTGCCTTTGGAAACGGTAAGAGCGCTCGCCTAGTCTATACAAATGCTATGACGTATAACCATGGAATCTCCGACCAGATAATAAGACTCCAAATGGAGACCCTAGAAAACAAGCTCGGAGCGTTGGTTGGGAATGAAGAACATATGATTTTGATGGACGGAACACTCACCGGTTCATTAACAAGACCTCCCGTTTATCCCGAGAGCGTTAAGGGCATAACGACCCTTCTTGATACGTTAGAGAAAGGCAAACCAGAAGAGCTCATAAAGGACTTCATGGAGAGGCTCGATGAGCACTATCTCGATTTAGAAAAGCGCCTTGCTGAGGAAAGGGAGCTCTACAGTGGAGTTATACTCGCGGACGAGGTTATAGATGAATACTCGGAGTTCTACAAAGCCATGGAAGGCGGAGAAGTTGTAAACTACGACGGTGCCTTAAAGAGGTTGAGGGATGCACTAAAAGCCGAGGTTCCCAGAAGTGAGATAATAAAAATTGCCGAAGAGCTGGATGAATATACAGAACGGAAGACATTAACCCTTGAAGAGGCAAGAAACACCATTCATGTTGTCCTAGGCTACCTGGAGTATCTCTACTCACTAGAGAAGCTCCTCCAAAGGAAGCTAATCTACATCGCAAAGAGCTTCTACAACAGGAAAATTACGTCAAAGCTGGGCATAGATCTCCTTGATGTGCCGTTTATCGATGCATATCTTGTCAAAACGCATGGCGAAGAGCTTCCCGGTTACTGTGTAATATATGACCCAGAAAGGGCTGAAGAAAAAAAGAAAATAGCCCACCGTCTGCCGAGAATTCTAAGGAAATACTTCCCCACTGTCCAAAGGTTCATAGAAACGGGAGTTCCCTCAGCATATATAAGAACCATGAGAGGGGGCATCATATATCTGCTCCAATCCAACACATCAATCAACGATGAGCTGATAGCAAAATTGCTGTGGCACGAGAGCAACGGCTATATAAGACCACTCCAGAGAGCCCATGAAGGGGTAAAAATTGAACAGAAAGCCTTCAGAGCTGAGCTTGAAGCCCTAATGAACTATTTGAAAAAGAAAGACAAAGAGTTGAGGGTTTTCATAAAATATGGAAGGTCTCCGCTCGAATGATTACCCAACTCCCCTTCTAACTTTTACCGCAAGCCCCTGCTGGAATATCTTAAGTTCTTTGCCGTTTAACAGGCTTTGTCCGGTTGCCAAAAGCTCATCGTTCTCATTCACCACAAGAACTTCGTCGTATGGTCTTATAGACTCGTCTGCATCAACCACGAACTTTGCAAAGACGTTCTTTCCTCTTCTTGCAAAGGGCTCCGCGTCTTCATTAACAACAACCCTCATCCGCGGATAGGGAAGGACCTTGTGCAGTCTTTTTGCTCCTTCAATTCCAAGGGTCAAAAGACCGTCTTCCGCTCTAAAAGTTGCTATGTGTTTGCCCCTAGCTTTTATCTGTCTTGGCATTCCGGTCTTTCTTGAGAGCTCGACAAAAATATCTTTAAAGGCTTCACTAGCTCCTTCGCCAAATTGATATTCAGCAACAGCCTGAACGTAAAGCTTCGCTTCCTCTTTTGAGGGCTTCTCTATTGTGAAGTCCTCCTCCCCCTCGCTCTGGGCAAACGGGAAAGTTAAGCTCAGGTATTTGGGAATTTCGCCAAAAAGGGGATGGCTGATTGTCTCCGGGAACTTCCCTTTTACCCTTTCAGCTCTTTGCTTTGCTCTCAAAACTACGGGAGTTCTCATAATCTCTTCACTAACCTTGAAAAAAGCAGAAGCCTTTGTTATCGGCTCGTTCTCCTCGAGGTAGTCCTTGTATTCAAGCAGTCTTTTATAAGCCGCAAACATTTTTGGATGAGATCTTGAACGCTCATCAACTAGCTGCCAGAGGGTTCCCTCTTTTATTGCTTGCTTCACTCTGTTTAACTCCTCCCTAATGACCCATAGGTTGTGAATGGCTAGAAGCCTTGTTCTCTCTTCCTTTGACATCTCACGCAGCTCTTGTGGTGTATAGCGAGAGCAGACAGGACACGAGCATGGGAAATACTCAAGCTCTTCAAGCCTCTTGGTTCCTTCAGGTGTCATGTAACGGTCGTCTTTAGCGTAAAGGGCGTAGCTTGCCGAATCAAAGAGGTCAATTCCCATCGCAACTGCCAGAGCAAATACCATTGGATGCCCAGCGCCGAAGAGGTGAACAGGTCTATCCGGTCTTAGCCCAATTTTTGACGCTATTACAACATCAACCAAATCCCTATATCGGTAGCTCTCCATTAAAGGTACCACAGCACCAATCGGATGAATCTCAAAGTTCATTTCGCTTAATTTTCTAGCGGCATAGGTTCTCAAGTCGAGATACGTTGAACCCTGAACGGTGGCATTCATGGGTATGTTCTTTATGCTCTCAGCCTCTTTTGCTCTCTCGAGTGTTATCTTAAGGTCTTCCTCAGCCTTTTCCCTTGGAGCATCTGGAATTGTTGGGATGTCAAGAAACGTTCCTATGTCAACGCCTATCTTGTGCTGGAACTCTATAATCTCTCTGTTGGTAACCTCTACTCCACCATATCTCATAAGCTGAAAGCTTCCGGAATCGACTTCCACTATGCCATCGTAATCCAAAAGTCTGTGAATGCCTTTTTCAAGTGCTTTCTCTCTAAGTTCTTCGTCTTTGTAGATTATGTAGGAGTTTGTGATTATAATGTCAAAGCCCATTTCTTTGAGCTCTTTAGGGGTCACTATGAGCTGCTTAGGGTTAACTACGGGCATAATAGCTGGAGTTTCGAGCTTTTTCCCGTTAACTTCAATTTTTCCGATTCTTCCCGCAGCATCTCGCGCTTTTATCTCAAATTTGAAGTTCATTTTCCTCACCGCAGAAACTTCAAGATTTAGGTTTAAAAACCTAAGGAGACTTCAGCTCAAATTTTCCCATTTAAATTCCCAAATAACATCCGGAGATATCCATAGATGTGGAGGAAAAGATAAAAGAGAGCCCAGAACCACAGAAATACTGGAAAGAGAAGAGCATTTAGAAGAGAACCCCCCTCAACAACCGTAGGGATAAGAAGGGTAAGCACCTCATAACTCAAGAACAGCAAGAGCAAATCAAAGTTTCCCGTTAAGAGCAGTAAAACCGGAACTAGTATATCAAGAAGGGCAACAAAGTCGCCCAAGAGAAGGAAGAAGATCTCCTTTTCTAATCCTCCTCCTAGATGCTTCAAATCGCCCAAAAACCACCTCTTTCTCTGCCTCCAAAGTTCTGGAAGTGTTTTCGGCATTCTCGTGTAGACCCTTGCCTTCGGGGCATAGAGAACCTTTCCAAGTTTTTTGAGTTCTTTTGTTGTTGCGTAGTCCTCAACCTCACTCTCTATAAATCCCCCAATCTGCTTTAAAGCTTCTCTTCTGAAGGCTGAGAGGGGACCGGGGGCAACACTTAAGTCTTCGAGTTCCTTAGCCCGTCTAAACATGGCAATTCTAAGGTGTTCAACGTCTTGAGCCCTCTCTAAAAAAGACTCTCCCAAAACCCTCACTTGACCACCTACCCCGACAACCTCTGGAGAGTAAAACCTCTCCACTAGAGATTTCAAAGCGTTTGGGGATAAAATAGAGTCCGCATCGGTGGTAACTATTATCTCCCCCTTTGCCTTCGAGAGTCCGAAGTTAAGAGCTCTTGCTTTCCCCTCATGGGTCTTCTTAAAAACCCTCACCCTCGGGTCTTTCAGGGAGGTAGCCTTCTCAAACGTATTATCCTCGCTACCATCATCAATTACAATAACCTCAAAATCCGGATAATCTTGGGAGAGGGCTGATTTTATAGACTCAGCAATGGTCTCCCCTTCATTATAAGCGGGGATCAATATGCTCACAAAAGGAACCCATCTTCGAGTTTTGTATGGCTCTAGAAGACTAAGGAGATAATTGATGAAAAAATATCCATCCCAAAGAAGGACTATAGCTAGGAGTATCTCAAGCAACATGATCTAAACTCCACATTCTGACTTTTAACTTTTTCAATGCCCAAAGTTGAGTAGAAAGCCATAAAAGCATCTCCCCAAAAATAGAAACCGGTGATAAGATGATCATCTCAAAACCGTGCACAACCATGAAAGGAGTAATAGTTCAGCCCTATTCGTGGGATAAAGAGGTTACCGTTGATTTAAAAAAGACTGCAGAGTGTCTGAAAGGGAGAGGTTACCAAGTGAAAAGCGTTATCCCCAAAATGATGGCGATAGCAGTAATAGACGGCTACGAAACGAGCATATATCCCAGTGGAAAAGTAATAGTAAAAGAACTCACAGACATCGAGATGGGGAAGGAAATAGCAAAAAAGATAATAGAATGTGCAGGGTTGTCAGAGCTTCTTGAAGATTAAGCGAGGGGCAATGCTCCCTTAATTCTTCTTATCAGGTCATCTTTCTTTTCTGAGTCCTCAAGGGCTATCTGGAGCACTTCATCAATTGTCTCAACAGGGATTATTTCGATCTTTTCAGCTTTGTCTGGACTTAAGAAGACATCCTTCTCGTTTGCCTTTGGAATTATAACCTGCTTTATTCCCGCTTCAATTGCCGCCTCTATTTTTGGCGTAACCCCACCAACGGGCAAAACTTCTCCCCTAACACTTAGCGAACCGGTCATAGCAACGCTCTGCTTTACGGGAACTTCTTCAAGGGCTGAAATAACTGCCGTTGCAACGCTTATGCTTGCGCTGTCACCTTCAACACCCTCATAGGTTTGGAGGAACTGAACGTGGATATCATATCTGCTAATGTCCTCTCCCTTGTAACGCTTTATTATAGCTGAAACGTTTTGGACTGCTTCCTTCGCTATTTCTCCAAGCTTACCAGTTACAATTATCTTACCTTCCTCTTTGCTTGCCGCTGGAGCGACTACGGCTTCAATGGGCAACACAATACCGCTCTGCTCTCCTATCACTGCAAGGCCATTCACCCTTCCTATTTCCCCTCCCTCGCTCTTGATAACTTGATATTCCTTCTTTCTCTCTATGTACCAATCTGCCAACTGCTTTTCAAGGGGCTTGGCGAGTTGTAATGCCTTTAGTACGTGTTCTCTAGTAACGTACTTAGCACCTTCTCTAACAGCTATATCACCAGCGGCTCTTATTATGCCTCCAAGGTCTCTAAGTCTCAAGGTAAGATGACCCTTTCTGCCTGCTCTCTTTTGGGCTTCTCTAACTATCTCTTCAACGGCATCCTTGGTAAAGTGAGGGATCTTGCCATCCTTAACAACCTCTTGGGCAACAAAACGTACGAGCTTTCTTCTGTTTTCAAGTGTATCGGGCATTGTGGTCCTCATATAAACTTCATAACCATACCCTCTTATTCTAGAACGCAAAGCAGGATGCATCTTATCAACTGTATCTAGGTTTCCTGCAGCAACCAAAATGAAATCACATGGCACTGGCTCTGTTCTCACCATGGCACCACTCGAAAGTTCGCTCTGTCCCGTTATGGGCATTTTCTTCTCCTGCATGGCAGTTAGCAAGCTCTGCTGCATTTTCAAACTAAGAGTAGCTATCTCGTCTATGAAGAGCACACCTTTATGTGCCCTGTGGATCATTCCGGGCTCAACTCTTTCGTGAGCTGGAGTGCCGAGACCTCCAGAGTTCTTAACAAATAGACCATTGGCAAGTAGATTTCCTGTCTCTGTAGTTACGTTGTAAGTAACCTCTACTTCCTCCCAGCTTTCGATGAAGTGCTTTCTCTGTCCCCTTTTAATCTTTTCAAAACGCTCCTTAAGCTCTCCAAACCTTTCGGCAAGGCTTGATTCTGGGACAGCCGCTAGGTATTTCTCAACTTCTCTAAGGAACTTTTCTCTCTTTGCTGGAGAAAGGCTTATCGGAATGAACTCAAGGAAGTTGAGTACATTGTCTACGGACTGGGACAATATAAGCCTCACCTTGTGTTTACCTCTCGCTTCATCCACTCTGACTTTCGCTTTAATCCCAAAGAAGCCTAGGTACCACACTAGTTCCTCAAAGAATGGGAGCTTCTTTTCAAGCTCATCGGTAAGCTGGGCTATTTCAAGACTTCCATTGAATTTTATGCCGTCTTTGTAACGAGCAAACCTCGGTACACTACCATCGCCGCTATAGAAACCATCCATGAAGGAGAGGAAGATCGATGGCTTAAGCTTGATCCACCACGGAAGCTCAAACTTGACTTTGGTCTTATTGCCAGCCGGTGCACCAAGTGCAACAAAGAACCTTATAATTTTTCTGTCCCATGTTCTAAAAAGAATGCTCTTCCCTCTGCTCTCGCGGTTCTCTTTAATCTCGTAATCGAAATCTCCAAAGAGCTCGCCAAGTGTTTTCACAAAAAGCTCAATGGCTTCCTTTTCGCTTGAAACAAAGCTCAGAGTATTGAGGTTTTTATCAATGCTTCCATCGCTAAAGAGAGCACCCAAAATCCTTGCTATCTTTTCGAGTCTGCTGTCTTCACTGTTTAATGGAAGTAAGTTGAGCTTTTCAAGCTCCTCTATCATTTTGAGTGAGTTTGGCTTTGCTCCCTGAGTCCACCAGCGAAGTGTACTCTCCTTGATACCAAGCTCCTTTGCAGCTTTCTTGTAACCATTACCAGTTTTTTCGTGATACTCTTTCCAGCGGAGGTAGGCTTTGAGTTTTTCTTCCTCATTATAGGTTTTAGCAACATCAAACTTGTCGAGGACTGTAATGGGTACCCTTATTATTTCGTCATCCTTGGTTATCTCTCCAGCTTCTTTAAGACCTCTTGCCGTGTACACTTTGTGTTCAGGTGTTAATGCAAGCCAGTAATCCTTTTCAAGGTTTACTATTTTTCTAAGCTTTTGCTTTCCTTCCCTTCTATTGACATAGAGAAGCTTTACAAATCCATCCTTTGCGAGTATTTTTACGTCCTCTCCCTGGAGATCCTTATAAACCACCCTAATCTTTCCGTCCATTCCTTCTCCAGAGGGCTCTTTGAGGGCACTATCAACGAACTCCCTAAGTTTGAACACTCTTTTCTCTTTGCCTTTTTCAATTACAATGCTTTCTTCGCCGCTAAAACATTGGAACGGGTCATGTCTAACGTCTCCAAGCAGAGCTCCAGCATGAGCTCCGGTTGCGTCAACAAATGGGGCTTTTCTTCTTCCACAGTTATCAACTAGGAGCTTCGGCACCAAAGCTTGATTTCTAAGCCTCATGTTCGATATTGCCATCAGTGAGACAATGAGCACGAAGACTCCAAAGAGCAAAGTTTGGGCTGAGCGGTCCATAAGAACTGCAAGCATGACTACAAAAAGCACAAAAAGCAGCAGGTATGACTTTATGTTTTCTTGCTCCTTTGCCTTTTGTCTATAACGCTCTACTATTTGTCTGCCTTGACATGCTGGTACGGTCTTTATTTTAGGCATATTTTCGTCTTCTGGGTTTGGAAAGACTAGAATATCCTCAAGATTTTCAGTTGGAAGAAGTTCCGCCATGGCCTGGCCTAACATGGATTTACCTGTACCTGGTTCGCCTATCAACAGTACGTGTCTTTTTTGCTTTGCTGCAGTTTTTATCACTTCAACAGCATGATCTTGACCGATGACCTGATCTATCAACTTTTCAGGAACTTTAATTTCCTCAGTAGTTTGAAAATCCATCCCTAATTCAAGTTCTTCACCATATGAGCGCTCTTTCTCAATGTTATTAATCTCCTCGCTCAAAATACCTCACCTCTCTCAAATTACGGTTGCTTGAGTGAGCTTATAAACTTTTTTTAAAGAAGATCGACAAGTTTAGAAAAGCTAAAATAATAGGAATCCAAAAAGATAAGGGGTGATGAAAATGAAAATTGAAGATCACATAGCTTTCACGGCAAACCACAAGAACTGGAAGGTCGGGGATAAGCTGCTAGCAATGGAAAAACACGAGATAGCCCACTTCCTTGCAAGTGTCTCAAACACTGTCACTCTGAAGATTCCCGAATATCTAACAGAGGTCATGAACGTTGCTGGAATAATGAGCCTAGCGGAGGAAATAGGAAAGAAAGAAGTCTGGGAAGCCTTAAAAACTTTAAAATCTCCAGGGACATCAAGAAAACTTAATCCGATGATATTCGAAGAGGACAAAAAGCTCAAAAAACTCCTTCTGGATGCCGCGAAAGCGTTGCTAGCAAGGGAAGCGCTCTCAAAGAAGTTCCCCGTCAGCTACCCGGAAGAGCCCATAAGGGAGCTTAGAACCACGCTCATGTATAATGAGGATCACATAAACTTCACCGCCAAGCATGGAAGCTGGATAGTCGTGAAAAGGCTTATAATAGACGATAAAACTCCAATGGCGGATGTTGCAAGGATCTTGGCAAGCATAAATGAAACAACTGTCGCAAAGATTCCCGTGTATGCCGAGATAGATTTGAAAGGAATAGAACAATGGTTTGGAGACATCAAAAAGGCTAAAAGTGAGAGTGAGATAAAAACACTCGTAGATAAGCTCCTCCACATCCCGATAGAGCATTATGCACCAAAAGAATTCGCAGAACATGCAAAAATCTATGCCCTAAGAACTGCCCTGCAGAAGATGGGGCTTTCAATTGACATCCCCTCAAAGTCCCTTGAAAAGTACCTCGAAAAGAGTTGAAAAAATAGAGGATGATGAGGCCGAGGACACCCGAGGGAAACGATGAGGACTCTTCGCTTCGCTGATTCTCTCTTCTTTTTCCGAAAAGTTTTTAATAACGATTGTATAATAAAATTTGGAGGTGACGGGAATGGTGAAGAGGAGTGTAATTTATACTGAAAATGCCCCAAAACCAATAGGGCCCTACAGCCAGGCAATTCTAGTCGAAAACCCCGACAAGATACTCTTCATCTCAGGACAGATTCCTATAGATCCAGAAACGGGAGAACTTGTTAAAGGCGACATAAAGGAGCAGGCAAGACAGGCAATAGAGAACTTAATAGCAATCCTAGAAGCTGCGGGAGCAACGGTAGATGATGTGGTAAAGGTTAACGTATACTTAGAGGACATAAAAGACTTCGAAGAGTTCAACAAGGTATATGAAGAATACTTTGGGCACTCAAAACCAGCTAGGGCAGTAGTAGAAGCAGGAAAACTGCCAAAGGGAGTCAAGGTAGAGATAGAAGCAATAGCAATCTTTGAGTGATTCGTTAGCTTTTTATCTTTCCGTATCCTAGTTTTTTTTTGATGCCTATGTACAAAGGGCTTACCATAATATTCGGTTTTCTCTTTATTGGAGAAATCCTGAGCGAAGTATTTAATCTCCCAATCCCTGGGAACGTTATCGGGATGATTCTGCTGACTTTTGCGCTCTTATTTAACGTTATAAAGCTGGAAGACGTTGAAAGGGAGGCAGAGTTCTTCATAAGAAATATGAGTGTGATGTTCATCCCGCCGGGAGTTGGAGTTATCTCCTACTGGGGACTTATAAAAAGTCAAGCAGTTCCAATTTTTGGAGCTTTGATCATAAGCTTTGCCCTAACATTGATTTTAACAGCTAAGTTCGTTGAACTTTTAAGAGGTGGGGAGAGATGAACGCCCTTGGAATTTTTTTAACGATTGCAGTTTTTTACCTCTTTTCAAAGCTTTATGAAAAGAAAAGAGCCTTTTATTTAAATCCCGTTATGCTTTCCATAATTGCAATAGCATCGATTTTACACCTGACTGGGATTAGCTACGAGACCTATATGGAGAGTGCCAAGATTTTAAGCTTCTTTCTAGGCCCAGCGGTGGTGAGCTTGGCAATCCCTCTCTATAAGCAGAGAGAAATAATAAAGGAGTACTCAAAGCAAATATTTGCAGGAATAGTATTTGGCGGGACATTAGCAATCCTAAGCGCATTTTATGCTGCAAAGCTTTTAGGAGGAAGTGAGAGCGTTCTTCTAAGCATCGCTCCCAAGAGCATTACAACGGCAATAGCTATTGGAGTTAGCGAGAAGATAGGGGGCATACCAGCCTTAACAGCAGTTCTTGTCATACTAACGGGAATATTTGGGAACGCCATCGGAATCGAGATGCTAAACGCTTTCAAAATAAAAGATAGAGTAGCTAGGGGGCTTGCTATGGGAGTTACTTCCCATGGACTAGGAACTGCAAGAATAATACTAGACGATGAACTTTCAGGAGCAGTCAGCGGACTTGCAATGGCACTAAACGGCGTTTTTACTTCCTTAATCCTTCCCTATCTCCTCAAGCTCCTCCAGTAAATGCTCACTCACTTTGAGCCTATCTTGAGTATCCAAAAATAGAACAAAGTCCTTTTTTGCTATTCTATCCTCTATTGGGGCATTGTCAACAAGGAAGGCTATGATTTCCGCGGTTGTGTATGGGACTTTTATCCCGACCTCGTCGGCTTTCTCAAAAAGCTTGTCCGGAACCCTAAATATGTCTTCCCCTTTTTTGACCTCAATGGCAACTTTGGAGTTTATCTGTTCCCAAAGTAGAAGAGTATTTTTGGCTTTTTCAATTTTTTCCAATGCACGTTTTTCGAGAATGCTTATGTTTGCTCTGCTCGTGCCCAAAATTTCGGCTATTTCGCTTTGTTTTAACCCTTTAGCTCTCAAACGCAGTATTCTGATCTGCTGTTCTGTAAGGAAGGTCTTCATTTTAAACACCATAGTTTAACTTGATTTCAAAGGTTAAAAGATTTTTGATCACCTCCTTGCCAAAACAAGCTCTACCTTAAGGTCGTCTCCTTCAGCCTTCACATCGACCCAGAAATAGCTATAATCCCCCAAATCCGCCAGAATTTCAGGGGTATCTTTTAAGTTAGAGTAAATATAGTCCACAAACTGCTCGTGGAACTCCGGATTATAATACATAGCAAAATTTGGAAAAGTCATTAACCACCTTTTTCCAGAGGAATATCCGATAGGTTTTCCAGATTTAAGGTTTTCGTCTTTTTTTAGATCTGGAAACTCACTTTCTATTCTCTCCATAATCCCAAATGCCAGCCTGTTGGCATCAAAGTTCGTGAAACTGTAGTCCTCTCCTAGGAAGTCCGATGGATAGAGAACCCTAATTTTCTCAACCTGTGCTCTATCGCCCCATAGAACTCGATAAAGAGTGGCATTTGAGATCGTCTTTCCTTCAACCTTCTTCCAGTGAAGGTAGTAACTCCCCAAGTCCATGACAGGAGGTTTCTGATCTAGAACGAAGAACTTTCCATTAATCTTTACTAAAGCCGCTGCATGGCCTGTTTCGCTGTTTTCGAAATTTATTTCAAGGGCGTAAGCTTCAGTGTAGTTCATTGCAAATAACAAGGCAAGCGTTAAAACTGTATAATCCGTACATATTCCCCTTCCAAGATTCACAGTTTCTGAAGGACTTTGGATCTTTGATCCTCCGCTTATCTCCACCTTTCCCGTTGGATAAGTGGTTATCTTTGCAGGTGGGAGGGCTGCTTTTTCAGAATCATATTTTATGTTCCTTTCCTCCCACTCGAGGATTTTCCACACATCCTCTCTTATCTCTCCCTCCTTTAGTTCATCTGCAATTGGAAGAAGGGCTTCTATTTCTTCTGGGGTTATTGTGCACTCTATGGCAGAGTCCAAGAAGTAATAATCAGCATCCTCACATGCCTCGGTAGGAGTATTATTGACGGTAGGGGATACCCGGGGGTAAAAGATACACCCGCTAATCATGGAGAGGAAAACTAGAACTATCGCAATTATCTTTGAGCCCATGATGATAAATGGCACCCTCTCCTTATACATCTTCCGCTTAGAGAAAAATTGAATAAAAGAGAAAGAGAAGGTACTTAAGGGGGAAGCCAATGGGAGAGTTGGAAAATAAAATCGCTGAGCTGCAGAAGAGAATAGAATTTATCGAGGAAAGGTTAGAAGCTTTAGATATCCTTGAGGGACGCATAAACTATATTGAACAGAGCTTAAAAGAAATTCTGCAGGACGTGGAGCTTTTGAGAATTGAACTTCAGAATATCAAGCAAAACCGCGCATAGAATTTTGGTGGTCCCGCGGCCCGGATTTGAACCGGGGACCTGCGGATCTACAGTCCGCCGCCACTCCCAGGCTAGGCTACCGCGGGACCCTACAGCCCAGCCCTCAATCACTACTCATCTTGAAGTGGTTTATAAATCTTTCTGTGATGCTCAGACAACCGAGCGTTAATCACCAATCATCCAGTGCCGGTTTCATCATTGCATAACTTTATAAACAGCATCTCTTGAAAACCTTTCGAGGCATATGATGGCTGAAGTTCTCAGCTCCGCATTGCTTATGATAATCATGATAGACCCGAGCGATAAAATACTTCTGGTTAGCTTACTTAGGGAAGATTTCCACATAGAGGACATAAAACAGCTCATAGTGAGAGCCAATCTAATAGGATTCCTTCTCCTAATTCTATTTGCCTTGGCAGGGAAGATAATACTCCAGGATATATTTCACATTGACCTGAATGCTTTAAGAGTTGCAGGAGGCTTTGTGCTTTTCAAAATAGGTCTTGAGGCATTAGAAGGCGGTGGAATGGTAACCCTCAAGAAAGAAAAGAACATCCTCGCCCTAGCGGCAGTTCCGGTTGCTACGCCTTTAATAGCAGGTCCAGCGGCAATCACAACTGCAATAACGCTAACGGCAGAGTACGGCATAGAAGTTTCTGCTTTGGCTATTATAATAGCCATATTAACCACAGCTCTCATAATGCTGATTACCCTCTACGCGGTCGAAAATATAAGCAAAACAACGCTCGGTGTGTTTATCAGGATAATTGGTCTCTTTACAATGGCCATTGGAGCTCAAATGATGGTGGAAGGTGTCGGAGGAATATTTCTAAAGCTCATGGCATCAACAACTTTTTAACTTCCTCTTTATTTCAATTGGTAGGTGAGAGATATGAATAGAATCCAGCGCGTTAAAGGGACGAGAGACTTGCTTCCAGAGGATATGGCAAAAAGAAGGTACGTATTTGAGAAAATAAGGGAAGTTTTTGAAGCTTATGGGTTTAAAGAGATACTCACGCCAACTTTCGAGTACACAAAGCTCTTTGAATTAAGGAGTGGAGAAGAAGTTGTTGAGCAGTTATACGCCTTTGAAGACAAAGGTGGTAGGAATATTTCCCTCAGGCCGGATTTAACTTCAAGCGTTGCGAGGCTCTTCGTTAATTCTTTCCAAACTGCGCCAAAACCGATAAGATGGTACTACATAGCAAACATGTTCCGTTATGAGGAACCGCAGAGCGGAAGGTTAAGGGAGTTCTGGCAAGCTGGGGTCGAGCTCATTGGATCCCCGAACATAGAGGCAGATGCTGAGGTTATCGCCCTTCTCATAGAGAGCTATCTCAACACTGGCTTGAGGGAATTCACGGTTAACATAGGGGATAGAGTCCTTTTGGATGAATTTGCAAAGATGCTTGGCGTGAAAGATGATATTGGGCTTATGAGGCTGATAGATAAAAAAGACAAGATGAGCAGAGAGGACTTCATAAAGAGCCTAAAAGAGTTTGGGCTCAGTGAAGAAGATATAGGGAAGGTCTTCGCTCTGATAGAACTGAAGGGCAAGCCCGATGATGTTTTACCAAAAGCGTATGAGCTTTTTGAAAGTGAGATCGCAGTAGAAGAACTGAAGAAGATCGAAGAGCTCTTTGAACTGTTAAAAGCCTATGGTGTTGAGGATTATGCGTTGATAGACTTTGGGATAGCCAGGGGGTTTGACTACTACACCAGCATAGTCTTTGAGGCAATAGCCCCCAATGATCTTGGTATAGGATCGATAGGTGGTGGGGGAAGGTATGACAACTTAATTGAGGTTTTTGGAGGAAAGCCAACCCCAGCAACGGGCTTTGCAATCGGAATAGAGAGGTTAATACCAATCTTGGAGAGCAAAGGACTTTTACCAGAGTTTAAAGTCGGAAGCGATGTCTTTGTTGCGTACATAGGAAAGGAAATTGAGATAAAGAAAAAGGCTATAGAAGTAACCCAGATGCTGAGAAGGGCAAAGATAAGGGCAGAGTACGATATCCAGGGAAGAAAGCTCAGTAAGGCACTTGACTACGCCAACAGCATAGGGGCAAAAGTTGTGATAATCCTCGGAAAGAGAGATCTAGCCGAAGGAAAAGTTACAATAAGGGACATGGAAAGCGGAGAGCAGAGAACAGTCCCTATAGAGAATACCGTAGAAGAAGTGAAAAAGATGTTGTGATGAGCAAACCCGTCGCTGAAGGGTGATGAAAGGATCGACTAGCTGACCCTTTTCCTTACTTCAAATTTGTTTTTCTTTCTCTCAAGGCGCCATTTTTCTATTGCTCTAACAAAGGGACATTTTGCTTTCCATTGATTAAAGAGTTTCCTCAGCATTTTGAATCACCAACAAAAGTTCCTGAAAGGGGGTTTAAAAGAGATTTTATGAAACAAAATTCAAAAATCTTTTTTCGAGCACCTCTCTCATCAGTTCGATTTCTTTTCTCAGCTCTTCAAGAACCTCTTTTCCCGTTTGAGTTATCTCGTAATACTTTCTTGCCCTTCCTCCGACTTCCATCCATTCCCCTCGTATAAGCTTATACTTCTCAAGGGTTTTGAGAATTCCATAGAGAGTGCTCTCGCCCGGCACAAACTTTCCATCGCTTAGGTCTTCAAGGGCTTTTCTCAAGGCATAACCGTGAGTTTTCTCGTTTTTTAAGAGAGAAAGCACCAAATAAGCATATATTCCAGTTCTGATTTCCTTCCTGAATTTTTCTAATGCTTTCTTCTTTGGATCACCAAACAATCCTATCTTCCTCCCTCTCCTCCTTCACTTTCGGCAAACCATAACGGAGCAGGAAAAGTGAAACTGCTAAGAGGAGCACATAAGTTATAGCCAAAACTACTGTGGAGGGGCGGAATTGATAATATGCAGCAAAGGTGTCTATTATGCCATGGATAACACTCAAACTCAGTAGGGCTTTCTTCCCAAAGCCGTTCTTGTATGCGTAAGCCAAAACCACAGTTGTTCCGGCATGGAAAAGAGTAGCCAAGTAGCGTTCAAGCATGGAAACAAGAGCTGTTGTAAGCTTCGGAGTAATTCCGCCCAGTGTAGCGAGCTGGATAGCCTGTAAAGCGGGAACTAATATTGCTTCACCAAGCCCAAAGCCAATGCCGATGAAAAGGGCTTCATTAAGATACTTCCCCTTCGAAAGCCCATATTTCAAACTCTCCTGGAAAAATCCAGCAACAAATCCAAGCCATATTGAGGCAAAAACTACAAAGACAGTCCCTTTAGCAGCTATCTCTGAGTTCGACCTTATGCCCACTGCCAAAAATGGAGCATTCTGGATTAGGGGTTGAATACCAAGGGTTATTGCAACCAGTATGATGCCTAAAATTATCTCTGCAACACCTATCCTCCTAAACCCCAATAGATAGAATGTAAATAAAGCCAAAAAGCCTCCCAGAACTGGGAAGAATAATGCAACCCCCAAAGGAATACCAGTCTCCTTTGAGTTTACCGCATCAATCCATATGCCGGAAAGCAGGTATTCGCCATTTACCTCCCTAAAGACCAGCCTCAAGGTAACATTTGCCTTCTCAAATTCAAAGTTATAGTAGCCGAGAATAAAGCCCGAAGTTTTGCCTTCTTTAACAAAGCTGTAGCTCCTAGGCTCCCCGTATTTTGAGATTAGATCATCCCTAAATGCTCTGAACTTTTCCTCATTAAAAGCGACTTTCATTGCATCATCGAGGTAAGGCTGCAAAATAGAGTAGTCACCACTTTTTAATGCTTCAAAAGTTGCCTCTGCGGCTTTATCGTAAGGTCTCTCTGCTGAGATAAGAGAAGTACCAACAATCAGGAATACCAAGAGTACTATTATTTTTTTCATTTTCATCACCATACCTCGAAGTTCGAGGTATTGTTAGAGCCAAATCTTTAAAAGAATTTCGTTTTTGAATGGAATGGTGACCACATGTACGAACTTCACGAGCGAGAAGTTTTGGAAAAGCTGAGAGAATTGGATGCAAAGAAGGTTTTAATACAAACTCCAGAAGGCCTCAAGAGAGAGGCACAGTTTTTAGCAGAGTTTCTTGAAGAAAATGGAATAGAGAGCTTAATAAGTGGAGATATAAATTATGGTGCCTGTGATCCAGCCGATAGAGAGGCAAAGATGCTTGGATGTGATGCACTAATTCATCTCGGGCATTCATACATGGTGCTTAATCTCGAAGTCCCCACAATCTTCATTCCCGCTTTTGCAAAAGTAGATGTAATCAAAGCATTGTCCAAAAACATGTCCGAGATAAGAAAGCTCGGAAAAAGAATAGCCTTGGTTACAACAGTTCAACACATAAAGGACTTAAACAAAGCAAAGGAATTTCTTGAAAATGAGGGATTTGAGGTAAGAATTGGCAGGGGAGATGGAAGGGTCTCCTTCCCAGGCCAGGTTTTGGGGTGTAATTTCTCCGCGGCAAAAGTAGAGGCAGAGGGCATTCTTTTTATTGGAGCTGGCTACTTTCACCCCATTGGCGTTGCTTTAGCCACAAAAAAGCCAACCCTTGCAATAAACCCATACAGCGGCGATGCGATATGGATGGATAAAGAGGCAGAGAGGTGGATAAGAAAACGCTGGGCGCAGATAGCTAAAGCCTACGATGCAGAGAAGTTTGGAGTAATAACAAGCACCAAGAAAGGCCAACTAAGACTTGGGGAAGCCAGAAGAATTGTAAAACTTCTAAAAGAGCATGGAAAAAAGGCTCAGCTGATAGTTATGAACCATATAAGCTACCAAGCTTTGGAAGGATTTGACTTTGATGCATATGTAGTTGTGGCATGTCCTAGAGTGCCTATAGACGATGTTGAGAATTGGAGAAAGCCAGTGCTTACCCCGAGAGAGCTTGAGATTCTGCTCGGACTGAGAGAAGATTACGAGTTCGATGAAATCATAGGAGGAAAAAGAGAGCGGGATGAACCTATGGGGATAAGCCTCAAGCTTCCAAAGTCTTTATAAGTCCCATTCCCAATTTTCTCTCATGCAACTTGTGGATATCATCATCTATCCCATCTTTGTAGTTCTTTACTACCTCTTCCTGAAAACGGCATTAGAGGTTTTTACATACAAAGAGCTGAAAAGCTATTCGATCTTGGCAATATCCATTGTGGGAGTTGGAGTTTCCATGGGATTAGATCTTTTTCTCGGGGTTTTAGTGCTTTTTACAGTTTTAAAGTTGCTGAAGCTGAATTTGAGAGAGGCCCTCGTTGTAACGTTTGCGGCAGAGTTTGGGTTCTTTCTAGGGGTAGTCGTGGTAATGTTTATATTAACCACAGCGGGGACAATTTTTGGAATAGAAGGCCTTGAGTTCAACATGACGTGGGAAGAACTCTTCCACTATATTGCAAGCTCATAGGTGGTAGAATGAAGAAAAAGCACCTCGCAATTATCCTATCAAATTTGAGAGGTTTTGAAGAGCCCAAACCCGAGCTTGAACAGTATAAAACTCCCGGCAACGTTGCTGCGGAGCTTTTGTGGTTAGCCCACTCCCTCGGCGAGATTGAAGGGAAGGTCATTGCAGATTTAGGGGCTGGGACTGGAGTACTAAGCATTGGAGCAAGCTTGATGGGAGCAAAAAAGGTTTATGCAGTCGAAAAGGATAAAAAAGCCCTGAAGATAGCGATGAAAAATGCGAGAGCACTAAATATCAACAACATAGAGTTTGTTGAAGCATCGGTAGAAGACTTCAACGTTAAAGTTGATACCGTGATAATGAACCCTCCTTTCGGTAGCCAAAACCCAAAAGCGGACAGACCTTTTCTCCTAAAGGCCTTTGAAATCAGTGATGTGGTTTACTCCATTCACCTCTCCAAAGAAGAAGTCAGGAAGTTTATTGGAGCTTTTGTCAAAGACAACGGCTTCAAAATTACCCACCGCTTAACCCTCACTTTTGAAATCCCAGCCCAGTTTTTCTTCCATCGAAAAAGGCTTGAGAGGATTTTGGTAGACATATACAGATTTGAGAGGGATTAACATGGGAAAGCTAAAGCTAAGTGACAGACAGCTCTACGCCTTGGTAGAGGCTCTTAAGCTCGGAGAAGAAGTAAAGCCCAGCCAACAGGCAAAGAGGAAAGCCTTTGCAAAGTACAAAATAGAGGGCTGGGAAAACTCAAAGCTCACCGGCATTTTCTACTCTATTCAGAGGCGCCTCGGCTTGATAGACGAGATCATTGAAGAACTCGTAGGTGTTTCTCCTCTCATCCTTGATCCCTGGTTAAGGGCCACTTTAAGGATAGCCATTGAGATTGCAGTGTTTAGAAACCCAAATGAGAAAACCATCCAGCATCTCAAAGGCTTGGCTAAGTTCCTCTCGAAAAGAACTCACCCATACGTGGGCTATTACTACTACGAACTTTTCCCAAAGGTCATCAATTATATTCCAAAGCTCGACACCGAGGAAAAAAGACTCAAGTGGGAGTATCTCTTCCCGGAGTGGTTCATAGCGAGGATGAAAGCGTTGCTTGAAGAGGAAGCTGAAGAACTCCTAAAGGCGCTAAACGAAACTCTTCCGACGAGCATAAGGGTAAACCGCCTCAAGGGGAGCGTTGAAGAGGTGGAAAGCTACCTGAAAAAGAAGGGCGTCCGCTTCGAGAGGAGCAATAGAGTCGAGACCGTAATCAGAATCCTCGACCCCTTCAATCCCGAATGGTTCTTCAATAAGGGTTATGCCATAGCGCAGGAGGAAGCTTCCGCTGTTGCCTCCCTCGTTCTTTCTCCAAAGCCAGGAGAAACTGTTGTTGATTTAGCAGCAGCTCCCGGAGGAAAGACGAGCCACATGGCAGAGCTGATGGAGAACAAAGGTAAAATCTATGCTTTTGATGTTGATAAGACAAGGATAGAGCGCATGAAGGAAGTCCTGAGGAGGACGGGGGTTGAGATTGCCGAAGTCATCAAAGTGGACGGGAGAAAGGCACCAGAACTTCTCGGTGAGGAAATTGCCGATAAAGTAATGCTTGATGCCCCATGCACCAGCGATGGGACAATAGCGAAAAACCCCGAGCTCAGGTGGCGCCTCCGGGAGAAGAACATCCCCAAGGTGGTAACCCTTCAGAAGGAGCTCATAGAGAGTGCCTGGAAGCTTTTAAAACCTGGAGGGAGGCTACTCTACTCTACCTGCTCAATGCTACCAGAGGAGAACGAAGAAGTGATTAAGTGGTTCCTTGGGAGGCATCCAGATGCTAAACTTGTGCCTTTAAACAGCCCCTACGACCCAGGCTTTTTGGAGGGAACGATGAGGGCCTGGCCCCACAGGCACAAGACCATTGGTTTCTTCTACGCACTGATAGAAAAGAAAAGGAGTTAAGAGCTCTCTCCTTTTGAGTTCTCCTCTATCTTCACCCTCAGTTCCTCTGCGAACCAGTTTACCCTCTGCGGGAACGGTATCTCTATTCCGGCTTCGTCGAGAGCCTTTTTAACTTTCTGAACTATCTCTATCCTAACGTCGAACCATTTCTCGCTCGGTGCCCATGCCCTTACCGCTATATTGACGCTGCTGTCCCCGAGGTTGTCAACGAAAACCATCGGCTCAGGCTCCGCCAAAACGTAGGGCATCTCGTCAAGGGTCTTCTTTATCACATCTATCGCTTTCTGAGCATCTTCCTTGTAGGCTATGCCAACCACTATGTCAACTCTCCTCGCTGGATACTTCTGGAGGTTCTTTATCTCACTGTTGAAGAGCTTCTCGTTTGGAATCCTCACGAGGAGACCGTCCCACGTCCTTATTCTGGTGGAGAGTATCCTGATGTCGTGGACAACGCCGGAATAGCCAGCAACCTCAACGGGGTCACCTATCTTGAGGGGCTTGTCAAAGTACATGAATATGCCAGAGATGAAGTTGGCCACGACCGTTTGGGAGGCAAAACCGAGAACGATACCCGTTATCCCAGCCGCTGCTAGTAGAGTGGTCAGCCTACCAGTGAAACCAGCAATATTGAGGGCGAGGAAGAAAGCAAGGGTGACTATAATATAATAGAAGAGCTTCGCCTTGACTTGAACCTCTGGGAGCTTCTGCTTTGAAGAACGGATTATCATGTAGTCCTTTGACTTCTTGGCAAGGAGGTAAGAGAAGTAGAAGACCAGAAACGCAGTGAGAAGATTGCTTATGCTGGTCCCTGCAATTTCAAGGGATAGCACCCCAAGAGCATCAAAAGTGTAAACGAGAGCTATAACCACTATTAAATTGTGAAGCGTTGATGCAGTGTCCTCATTGATTATCCACACGTACTTGGTACTCCTAGAGAGGTTAAGGAGATACCTCCTAAGAACCTTTGCTAGTATAAGGCCTGTTACAAGAATTAGAGCTGCTTTTACAACCGCACCTAGAGTTAGGGTGAGGAAGAGCTTCTGCCCAAGAACCCCCTGCTCCCAGAAGGAAGTTGAATTTGTTATGTTCATTCTCACCACCTCATCAAGAAGTTAGGCAGGGACAGACCTTCCCCAACGGCACTCAAACCTTCTTTGGGCGGTTTTCCTGTGTTGTTGACCTCGGGATTGTGGTTTTTGATTGTAACGACTAGGAGGGGATAGTAAGCCTTTGTGCTCTCGTAGTACATGGACGTTCCCCTTATTGGGATCACGACCCTCTCAAGGGATTTCCACTCGGGTGATGGGTTGGAAACTATAAGCTTTGCCACCCCTATCGACTCCGGCTCCTCCGTGTAAAAGAAACTGACGTGATAACGGCAGATTACACCCGCCTCCAACGTGCCGTAGAGGGCGTACTTCTCTTTTCCGACTATGAAGTGGTCTATGCTCAAATCGCCAACTTTGACATCTATTTCCACGGGAGCCTCGACGAATCCGGTTATTGAGTCTTGAGGAGGTATTACAACAGGCTCTTTGAACTTCACCATAAGAAGTCTCACACCATAACCTATGGCTGGAGAAGGGAGAACCTTAAGCTTCTCTCTGCTGTTTTTGATGAGCTTCTCTACATTCTCCCGCCTGTACCTGATTATGCCTCCTTTCTCTTCAAGAAGGTGAATCTTTTTGTCAGCAATCTTTATGAACTGGGTCTTCAGCTCGTGCTCTCCGAACATGGAAGAAAATAGGGAAAAGAAGATATAAACCTTACTTTGTTTAAACCTTCTCAAAGGCTATGTCTTCAATTTTCACGTGAGTGAAAACATTTGTACCGCTCTGTTCAATGAATACGCCCTTCGTTTCAATCGGCACGGGAAGAGCTACTGTAAGAATAGCCTCACCCTGCCCTTGTACATTACCGAAAGTGTACGTCCATTTAACATTTGATACTTTAAAGTCCTTTCCTCCAAGGCTAATTGTCCCATCTGGGTTAATCTCATAGTTATATTGCCATCCCGCAATTCCCCAAGAACCCTGCTTCGGCTTGTAGAGGTCTTCTCCTTGAACTGCCTCCCATATCCCAAAGGTATAGAAGCCGTACCAGCTTGTGTATATGTTCTCCACATCCGGAATGTTGGAAAGCATGTTTATATCCCCTTCCTGATATGCCATTGTGCTCATGTCCCCAACTGCCGCAGGACTGTAGAAGAGGAATTTTTGATCCCCGTAGGTTATGGAGATACCAACAACGTTTCCACTTCCCGCATACACTGCACCATAGAGAGTGAAGAAGTCAAGTGATGGGAACAGGAAGAATGTATCCGTCTCCTCTGTTCTCTCTGTGACCCAGACGGTATATTCGAGGGTTGAATTCATGTTCTCTCCTTTAACGGGCGTTATCTTTCCGTAGTATTCATAAACCTCAAACTCTCCCAAATCAACCTTTTCCTGCTTTCCGCTCTCCATGTCTATCTTCTTTCCGTAGACATGAATTTTTGTGTTCCCTCTTCTCTTTTCTACTTCATACTCATAGACTGGAGCTCCTTCTTCTGTCCTAACTCTCAGATAATACTTGATGTAGGTGATAAGGTATTTGTCACCATCTATCTCCACAGGATGGTAAGCATCCCATGGTTCCTCCCATGTTGCCGCTGTGCTCTCTGTCTCACTATAGCTCTCTGTTTCGCTCTCACTTTCTGTGTAGCTTTCAGTGGATGATAAGCTCTGACTCTCGCTATAGCTTTCTATTGCACTGCTGGCTTTCTCCTTAAGTGTCTCTGTAAGCTTTTCTCCTCCACCGATGCATCCGCTTATGCTTACAAAAACTAAAAACGCCAAGAAAACTGCAAATATTAACTTAGATTTTCTCATATCCCATCAACTCCTTTCAGCATTATACAAGCGTAGTAAATACTTACGAAATATTCAAACATTAATATTCACCCCTTCACATAAAGCCAGTATCTCCCGTTACCATCGGAAACAAGCATAACCTTCCCATCGTCACTCAGCTTTACGATGCCGGCTTCGGGAGCTTTAACGCTAAAGACCTTGTGGAAATCTTTGAGAGAGTAGCAGCGTAGGGTGTCGTCGTCCAGCATGACCACGAAGTTCTCGTTGGCGAACTCGGGGAAGCCGGGAAGGGTTCTTACCTCTGTGAGGTTCCACGTGAGGACGGAGGTGTCCTCTAGGGGCTCGTGCCTGAAGAGGTACTTTCCGGTCGGAAGAAGCGTCCAGCGGAGGAGGGTCGTCATTTTGAAGGTGTAACCCTCTTTTTCAGCGAGGAGCGTTCCATTGAGGTCGTAAATCTTGAGATACTCGCCTTCGCTAGCGATGAGCTTATCCCTGTAGACTATGACGTTGCTCGTGTTGAGGCTCAAAATCCTCGAGCCCTCCTTGAAGATAAATGCATTGTCTCCCCTCGTGAGAACTACCACCCCAGTGTCAGAAACCCCTGTTAAGGCGTAATCGTTTCCCTTCAGCTCCATCTTAGCCCCATCGCAGTAGAGCTCCTGCCTCCCGGCATCCGGTGTGACGAGGTAGCAGAGGTGGTTTCCGCTTGGGGAGCGGGATATCTGGTCGGGCATGCTCCCGGCCCAGCCGTGCCTTTCCTCCCCAACTTTTCCACTCCAGGAGTACTTCCTGATTCCGACGAAATCCTCGTATGAAGCCAATACGTAGGCAACACCGTCTTTGATAGCCACTCCAGAAATTGTTGGGTGGACGTTATCTTCTTCCCACACTTTGAAAGCCGTGCTTTCCCCGTTTGATTTCACAAGGTAAAGGATTCCTCTGTTCCAGTCGATTACTGCTGCAAGGCTTCCATCTGGGCTGAGATCCATAAACGATACTCCTCCACTCTCCACGTGCCAGACAAGACTCATGTTCCATACTTTAGAGGTTAGAGGAGTGGTTATTATAGAGGAAGACATTATGGAAGATGTTGTAGTTGTTGAGGATAAACTCTGAGGTATCGACTCTTTTACACATCCACTGACCAAAACAAAGCTTACCAACAGGAGCCCTATTAACAAAGCCATAACTTTTTTCATTGTTGCCCCTCCAAACCCGCAAAGAAAAGAAAGCGGGTATGTAGAGATTATTATAATAAAGTTAAGTAAACCACGTATAAATAGTTTTCTAACACTTTAAACGAAATTGCAACATTCGAAAAATATCTAAAAGCTAAAACCCTAATAGTTTCGGATTTTTTAAAATCTCAACGAAGTATAAGTACTTCAATCTTCTCTTCTCGGCTATCATTTGGGGCAAATCCACTACAAAGGGAACTTTTTCGATTATACCTATATCTGAACTGGCTACAACCTCAAAAGCTTTCAAATCATGGTCCGGGGCCTTAGATAACTTGACCTTTCCAGAGACACCATATTTATTTAAAAGCTCTCTGGTGAACTCAGCAACCTTACCGCTTTTACTCACTGGCGCGTCATACAAAAACCAAACTTCCTTTAAGTCCAGCGTTTTTAAAAAGTCAATTAGAAGACTCAACGTTTGCAAAGTTCTTGGGCTTATCTTATACCCTCCTTGAAGTTTAAGATCCCTCAAAAGTCCATCCTCGCATAAAATGGCTTTTCCCTCAAGGAGAGATTCAAGGGTTATCAACACGTTGAAGCCATCAATCCCAAGGATTTTTCCCTTCAAGTGTCCCGGCTGGAGAAGCTTGGCTTTTCTTTCTTCAATTTCCCTATCCGAAAAGACGCATCTGAATAAAAAGTGTCTCTCTTTCTGGGAAAGCCGGTAGTGGTTAGCAACAAACTCAAGGGCATACTTCTTTCTGTAACCCCTGTTCAGGAGGTATTTCAAATCCTCATAAGCTAAAAGGAGAGAAGACATCAAACCACCTTTTCCAAGGTCTCTTCTCCTGCGTGTATCCTAATTTTAACTTTCCCGCTCAAGAGGGAGCTCTTAACTTTCTTTGTGAGTATCTCGTCAACTTGAAAAATTCCGGCAAGGTGCTTCATCCACACCTCTACAAGGATAGGGGTGTCTTCGTCGCCTTCCTTTATTTCAACTTTGTCAATGGCTAGGGCCGAAACGGCGTGGATGTCAACCTTATCTTTTTTATATGCAAGCCTGCTTCTCCCTTCTTCCATATCACAGCCATCAGCTATCGTTACGCAACTTCCTTCAATAGTAGTACAGGGAACAGCCTCGTCATGAGTGTAAATAGCGTTTAGGGTTAACGCCTTCAAAAGTAGCCAATCTTTTTTCTCAAACTTTTTGGCAAGCTCATCTATTATGGGCTCGGCAAGAAGAACGCTGAACTGGTAGTGGTTGTCCCTGTGAATCATATTTCCGATATCATGGAAGAGAGCTCCAAAAGAGACTATGAACTTGCTCCAATCAAAAGGCTTTCCTAGCTTTTCAGCTGTTGTTTCAATTCCAAATTTTTTAAGGATTTTCAGAACTTCAAGGGCTCGCCTTGTGGTCAAAAGAACGTGTATCGCACCGTGGTCGTTGAACTGATAAACGTTAAGAACTATGTAGTTCGTTGTGTCGAAATAGTACTTATACTTCCGGTAAGTGTCCTCGTAGAGGGCGTAAAGTTCATCATTTTCCAAAAGTTCTTTTATTTCACTCAAAAGTTGCTCTTCAGCATACATTTTTCCACCTCCCGATATAGAAGGGGCTTGTTGAATTTAAAGGTTTTTAAAAAGAGGAGTTGGGGTCTGGAGCCCGTTTAATGGTAGCCCCGCGGGGATTCGAACCCCGGTCGCGGGATCCAGAGCCCCCCTCAACAACCTCTCCAACCTCAATTTCGAGAAAAAAGGCACGAACACCCTCCCCGAATACGTACAGGTGACCAGACCCCACTACATGCTAAGCCAAGAACACGTGAAATTACTCTTCCTGTCTCTCGAAAGCAAGGGAATAACAAAAGACTTCCTTTCAAGAATCAGATTGATCACCAAACAATTCCTAAACAGCCTGGAAAAACATGAAAACTACTACATAGTGACAGCCGACAACCTTCTCGCCCACCTAAACAAAATAAAAGAAACTTACAGCCACGAATACTACCGAAAACACGTGGTTTACATCAAAAAGCTTCTGAGAATCGCCAATATCCCCCTAGCCGAACTCATAGGAACTAAAAAACGACCAAACCCAGACAAAACCATAGTGACAATTCAAGACATAAAAGAATTCCTTCAAACTCTCAAAAAACTCCACGAACAAGGGAGATTACTCGAAGAATCCTATGATCGACTGATGATGGCAACAATTGTATGTGCAGTTACAGGAATGAGAGTCTCAGAGTTCACCCGAATCAAAGTCAAAAACATAAACCTTGAGGAAAGAAGTATCCACCTACCTTCAAACATAACAAAAACACATCAAGAAAGAACCACGTTTTTCACAGAAGAAGCCAGAGACGTTTTAAAAAAGTTCATAAAAAGCTACGACCTCAAAGAAGAAGACAACCTAGCAACCATTCCCCAACTCCAACGACCCTTCAAACAAAAGAAAGAGCTCAAAACCCTAAAACTAAGACTAAAACATATGAGGAAATTCTTCTCACAAGAATGGGACAGGAGAAACGGAAACACAACAGTTAAAAAACTTCTTATGGGACATTCCCTTCTGAACGATATTAACACCCTCCACTACTCCCACCACACCAAGGAAGACCTAAAAAACATTTATGAAAAAATTATGGGGGACATCAAATTCCTCTCCTAAACCCTCTTTTTCTTTTCCCTCAGGACTTTACTACAAGACTAGTTAACCCAATCAAAATTAAAAAATGGGGATCCCCCATAAGGGAACCCCCCATCTTTACGGTATCTCGCTCCAATGAATCCTCTGTCACGAGAAGAATTTGAGCCTTTCGTTGACTCATTATCCATACCACAGAGACGCCTCTGTTCCTTTGTGAGAACCTGGACGTCTGCATAAATCTCATCATAAACCTCCTTAAGTTCTTTTTCAGATTTGTTGGCATAGTGGAGGCTGTGGACGTCACTTAGTGAATGCCCCATGATCTGCCTTTTGACGATCTCATAAACACCCAAACCCAATCCTCTCTTGCTCCCTCTTTTTTTCATTACCCTACGATCCCACTCTTCAGCAAAGAACTTTCTCAGATATGCAATTTCAAAATTCTCACTGCACTCGCTCAACTTGAATTTCAGCCTATCCCTGTAGTTGTTCATGATCCTATTGACAAAAATCGTCGAAATGTCTTTTTTACCCTGGCTGATAAAGAGATACCCACCATTTGCTTGAATACGTTCATCATACTTTTTGATGAAATACTTTAAGAATGCTTGAGCCTCTTTAGTCAAGAAACTGACCTCATACCCCTCTGTTACTCTTAAGAGTCTGCCCTCCTTGGTTTCATTCACTGGAAACTTGACTATGCCGTTTTCAAGGTCAATCCAATCAACTTTTATTCTCGCTACTTCCTCTTTCCTCCGTCCCGTCGAAACCATCAAGAGCAAGAAAGCAAGCATCCTCTCGTATTTCCATGTTGAAAGCTTCCTCTTACGGTGAAGGTCTTCCACTTCCTTAAACAGCCTCCTAACGTCCTCAATAGTTACAATTTTCTTTGTTACCCTTCTTTCAAAGATTAAACTTCTTTTTAACTGTCTTAGCTCCCTATCGAAAAGAGAATCGAACTCATTGATGCCCAGAGCTCTCAAAAATTTTTTCACGTACCTTAATCGCTTGATCATGGAACTGGTGGAATATCCAGCCTTCTTTAGTGCAACGATGTACTTTTGTACTTTCTCCGAGCTAACCTGGTAAGCTCCAGACCTTGGAATGCCAGGACTAGTCCCCTTTTTGGGGAACTTTCCACTTTCAAGAAACATCAAAAACTCGTACAACCATTTTTTAACCTTTCTGAAAGTGTCTTCAGACACGTCAACCTCGTGGTAATCCTTCAGGAATCGCTCGACGTCGCTCTTCTCAATCACGTGTACCTCTCCCGAAAGATAGGAATCACGAGCTTTCCCCTTCACGATTACCCCCCCATCATACCTATTGGCAAAGTTACCCGAGCCCCTCATGGAGGTCGGGCTATTGATGTATTTTATTTTGGGGTTTAAATACTTGGTGCTGGTTAAGGGCTGATTTTTCAATAAACAGCAAACACTCATCAATCGAAAAAATGTGCGAAATTAAACCAGTGGGAAAGCAAAAAGCAGTGGAATCCTTTCGGAGAACCCACTGAGTATCCTACCCTCAAAGAACGGCTCTTCGCTGATCACATAATAAACAGCCCTGTCCCCAAACATCTCAACAGCCCTATCAAGATACTCCTCATCAAACAAAATCACCAAAGTATCCCTACCCTCCTCAAGCGAGATGTTCCCCGTGAACGAAAGCTCACTCCTAGTCTTCAGCAACAATTCAATAGTCCGCTTGAAAACCCTAACATAATCCACACTCCTCTCCACCCACACGTCGTACACACCATCAGAGACGAAAGTTATCCTCCCAGTGTTCCCAGCTGCAATGGTGGCGGTAACGGCGGCAATTTCATCCCGATAAAACCTGAAATCAACGGGGAGACTGAGATGCTTCTTCCCCTCAGGAGTATTGAAGATAACAACATTCCAATCCTTTTTCTCTGGGTCGTTTGCTATCTTCTTGAGCAAGTGGTTAAGCCCCCATGCTAACCCTCCAAGAACTGGAGCGGCTTTTCTTCTGTCGAATTCGCCCTTTCCAGCCCTCTTTGCTATTGCCGAGAAGTGGAGTGCGAGGGTCATTGGTGGGATGTCAAGGTTTTCGACGATTACTGGATCGGCGAAGAATACTGAGAGGGCCTCAAGAGTGCTCTTGTACTTGATGTCGTTCAAGTGGGTGAGCACGTGCATGAGTAGGGGCTTGTATTGGTATGTTCTTATTAGCATGTATGCAGTGTTGTCTGGGTCGTTGTCGTTTAGGAGTATTTGGTTGGCTAGGGTTACTCCCAAGTGTTTTTCGAGGTATTCTTCAACTTCGCTTGGGGCTGAGTAGTATGAGTAAAGTTCGGTTTTTGTGCGGGGCATTTCTTTGATTAGTTTTTTGAGTGTTGGGATGTATTGGTTTGGTTCTTCTTTGTGGATTTTGTGGTGGATTTCGATGAAGTTTATCACGTCTCCTAAGTGCATGATTGTGTTTGGTGCGAGTTTTTTGAATTCTTCTGGGGTTGGTTTTGTTGCGGCTAGTGCTGTTAGTGCGAAGATTCTTGAGAGGTGTTTTTGCCTTATTATTCTCAAGAATTCTGCTTTTTCTTCGAGCGATATTGGCCCGAAGGCTCTTTTGATTTCTTCGATGTACTCTTCAGTGTATTTCTTTTTGAATGAGAGCATGTCTTGCAGATAAACTTGACAAAAATTTTCCATCCTCACCGATTACCCCCCTTAACCCATCTTTAATCTTTGTGTTAATTTGGAAGCTTAAATTATTTTAATCTTTTGGATGACTCCCTCTGATCTTGAAGATAGGAGTCCACTAATGGGTTCCTTATCGAAGTCTCAAAAACCAAAACCTTTTTATTAAGTTGTTTGGAAATTTGAGACATGACGCTTACAAAAGGTGAGGTTAAAGTCTTAACACACATTAAGGGTGGGAAGACACTAAAAGAACTTTCAAATGAGTTGGGATTATCAAAGGGGTATCTTTCCACAATACTACACTCCCTTGAAAGGAAGGGCCTTGTAGTATTTGAAGGGAAAAAGCCTCTCATCATAAAGCCTGCCGAAAATAAGGTAATGATCATATTTCGGCTTGTTCAAAAGTCATTTTCTTATCTTCCTCTTGATGAATTGCTCTCTGGGGGGAATCTTAAAGTTCTCTCAGCTCTTAAGGTTGAAACCCCCCAGCCATTATGGTTACTTCTTTTGAGGGCAAATGTAAGCAGAGCAACACTTTATCGGGCATTGAAAGAACTCAGGGAGAGACTTATTGTAGGAAAACGAGAAGAAGGTTACTTCTTAGTGGAGCGTTTTGCCCCACTTAAAACCTTTGCTGACGAGTACTTTTATCTTCAGAACTCGATGAAGGCAATGGAATTCGATCCAAATGCGACTCTCGTATGGAGTGGTGTTGAAGAGATGATTTTGGCGACAACAACCTTTAAAGGGAAGAGTGTTGATGGCTTTCAACTTACGGGTTTAGCACGTTTTTCGGATTATGGCATCCCTCTGATTTCCTCGGGAATTTACCATTACTATTGGCCAGCTGAAGAGTTAAGTCTTGAGGATGTTGTCGTCCACACTCTTGTGAGTCTTTATGGCGCAAGAGAGCTACTTTATGTAATTGTTCTTCTTAAAACCCACCCTTTTGATAAGAAAAAACTCCAAATGCTCGCTACCAAGTTTGAAGTGATAAACACTCTCAATGATATTCTCGAATATCTCGCTGGAAAAAAGAAAGCATATCCATTCCCCTCGGAAGAGGAAGTGAAAGAGTTGTGTAATCAATATTTTGGAGGGTGTGAAGAATGATAACAAGGGAAAGACTGGTTGAAGAGTTTCGTGCACTTGACGAAAAAGCAATGCTTATGGGCTCTGATGTGGTAAGATTGTACTTAATTGGTGGTGGCAATCTTGCCTTGAGAGGTCTTAAAGAAGCAACTGCAGATATTGATGTAGTAGTTGAGAATCTTAACTTGCTGAAAAAGTTTGAGAGCATTCTTACTAATCCTTCTCCTCAATTAAAAACAAGTAGGGGTTTAATTATTTATGTGAAAGTTGCAGAGCATGAGTATGAGAAAAAACTAGGAGCTTATTCGGTTTACAGGAAGCTTGATCCTCAGATGGAAGATTTTAATCTTGATGTTTTTGTTAAAAGAGTTATGAGAGGAATAATTCTGACTGAAAGTATGAAGAAACGGTCAATAATTCCAAAAGAGTTCCAGGATTTAAATAAAATCCGAGTTTACTTGATTTCTCTTGAAGATCTCTTTTTGTTTAAGGGAGTAACATCAATTGGCCGTTCGAAAGACGTTGATGATCTCATAAGATTGATTGAGGTGGGTGTGGATTTTAATGTTATTCTCGAAGAACTAAACATTCAAAAGGATTTAATTGGTAAGGAAAGGTTTGAATTGCTTGTTAATCTTTTAATGGAGAAAATGGTCAGTATTAGGGAGATTCTTGGTGTAAGAGGATTGAGGAGTTCGGGATTGGAGAAGTTTATTATTTCTCTTGAAGAACTTATGAGGTAATGGAGCCTATTAGGGATTAATGTTTTGAGTTTGGAAAGTTTGCAACAGGATTTTCGTTAATTTGTTTCTCTTATGTAAACTTACCCACACACCACCCACTTAAAAAATTAAATTATCCAGTTTACTAAACTCCCCAGCTACCTCCCACAAGAAAAAAGTCCAGAATACCCAGAAAATTCCAAAATCCCATAAGACACCATTAAAAGACATAAATTCAAAAGAAAAGCCAAAATTTCACTAAATATGGAATAAGAGTCATTTTTATTTTGAGATTGATAAACCAAAGAGTTTATTAATAAACCAAATAATTTACTATCGGGTGAAAGCATGCCAAATGCAATTGAAGAGTTAACCTTATTCTTTGCCGAAGTGAGTGGAAAACTAAACACTCCAAAAAAGAGAAAGATAGCGCAGCATTTACTTGAAGAGCTTAAACAGCGTGGTGGAAGGGCAAATCCTTGGCAAATGAGCAATGAAATTATCCCAATGATAGTCAAGTTGGAGGAAACAAGTAAAATGCATGTTTACAACGTCCTAGGGGAACTCATCGAACTGGGCCTAATTGCCAAAACTCGCTATGGCTACATACTCTCTCCTACCTTTCGAAAGAAAGTTTATCGCCTTTACAAGCTCCTCGGTGAAATTTAACTGAGTTGATATCTTCAGTAGCCCAGAAGCCACTAAAGAAACCTCAGCGTGAAATCCTGAAGGTGACTGTGTACAGGAACAACGACATCAACAGCAGGCCGAGAAATGATTCAACAGCCACTAATATTTGCGGGACATGACTAATCAAGTTTGGCTGAATGTTGGCGTATCCTAGGCTTGTGAAGGTGATAACACTATGGTAAAAATAATCAATCCAATCTGCTGGGACTGGTTTCCCATTAACAAGTTTAACAATTCCATTAGTACTCTTAAACAAAAATGCAAACAACGTTATCGTGATTAAAGAAGCTATTAACGGCCTTTCAACCTTAATCCCGTATCCCGTAAGCGTTTTCATCAAAAACCAATCGTAAAGGACAGCGCGGATCTTGCTTCCCCATCCTTTTGTGAGCCTGAGTTTTCTCCTAACTTCATTCCTGCGATAGTGCATCTGAAGAGCCTCTTCGAACTTCCCCTGCTTAATGTAAAAGTAGTAAAGCTTGTTGTAAACTTCGTAAGAAGCCTCATAAAGTTTCTGAAGGTTTTCGGGAGTGTTTTCATAAAGAATATCCTTCCCCTCTTTAATGAGAGAGATGACTTTCAAATCTTCAATATCGGCTGAAGATCCTTTTTCTTTCTTGAAATTTTTGATGAAATAATTCAAAGCATTCTTCAATCGCCTTGTGTATTTTTTCTTTTCAAGCAGATGTCTATCGGGGTTCATAATGAAGCCCTCATATGGGTCAAAAATAGCAACTTTTTCTCCATTGGTAACATAATAAAAGAGTCCTCTTTCTGTGAGTTCGTTTGCTAGTTTCTCATTTACATCCTGAAGTTTTTCCAAACTGATGACTTTTTTCATTTTTACAAACTCTGCAACTATCTCATTAATCTCCATAAAGGTATCTTTGTTGAAGAGGACAGCATCTCTTAAGGTGGGCGTTTGATCAACATAGGAATTGTGAAGATTAGTGTATTCAAGGCTTGCCCTGGTAAAGTTTGTGGCTGGGCTAACTAACACAGCATGAAGGTTAGCATATTCAAGACGTGTGTCTTCAAGATTAGCATATTCAAGACGTGCTCCCTCAAGATCGGCATGTTCAAGATGTGCAGATTTAAGATTAGCATTTTCGAGGTGAGCCATATTAAGATCAGCACGCTCAAGACTTGCGTTGGGAAGAATAGCATTTTTAAGACTTGCCTTGATAAGGTTGGCATTTTTAAGATTTGCCCACCAAAGATTAGCATGTTCGAGGTTGGCGCTATTGAGATTAGCATTTTCAAGATTTGAACCTCCAAGATCGGCATTTTTAAGATTTGCCTTGCGAAAATCAGCATGCTTAAGATCCGCAACACGAAGATCGGCATTTTCAAGATTTGCTTCAGTAAGATTAGCATTTTTAAAACTGGTCTCCGTAAGATTAGCATGTTCAAGGTGAGCCCAACTAAGATTAGCACCATCAAGCTCTGCACCACTAAGATTAGTATTTTCAAGATGTGCAGATTTAAGATTAGCATTTTCAAGATTTGCTTCAGTAAGATTAGCATGCTTAAGATGAGCCCAACTAAGATTAGCATGTTCAAGGTAAGCTTCTTCAAGATCGGCATCGTTAAGATCTGCCACACGAAAATCAGCATATTCAAGATCTGCACCATTAAGAATAGCATGTTCGAGGATTGCCTTGAGAAAAGTAGCATTTTTAAGATTTGCCCAGCTAAGATCCGCATTTTCAAGATTTGAACCTTCAAGATCAGCATTTTTAAGATTTGCCTCAGTAAGATCGGCATTTTTAAGATTTGCCATAACAAGATAAGCGCGTTCAAGGTGAACTTCTTCAAGATCAGCCTCCTTAAGGTAAATCCCCATAATCCGATAGTTTTTTAGCTCTTTTATTTGTTCTTCACTTGGTGTTTTTCCATCTTCTGGTTTGTGCCAGTAACAGTACTCTTCTCCAGGCAGAGCTTCAAGGGGGCATTCCCATTCCTCGCCATTTTCAAGCTTCATCTTAAACTTGCACTTTGACATTTCATCCCCACCATTGGGTAAGCCACAACTTATCAAAAATTGGTTATTCATGATTTTAACCTTTTTGTGATTAAGCATAATGCTTTTGACTAATAGCAGTTTAACCTACTTATGGGAGGCACTTATGAGTTGCAAAGCTAACAGAGAGGAAATTGAAAAGATAGCTTCAGAAGCTGTTGCCCATTATGTGGAAGAATACAAAAAGTCTCAGTTTATCGTAACTCCTGATTTTAGGGACATTCACATTGAAGAGATGATAACTCCGCTTGAAAAGTATTCGATTGTTCCGTCCGATTAGGGGTGGTTCAGTCCCTCCCCAGTGGGTTCTTTATTCAAAACTTGCAAATTGTGGGGAGTATGCGAAAGTTTTTGTTTATCTTATGAATAAAAAAGGAATCCCCTCAAGAGTTGTAGCAACGCTGGGAGGAGATCACGCTTGGGCAGAATATTACGTTGGAAAACACAAAATAATTTTTGACCCAAGCAATCCTAATAACCCAGTAATAACGGATACAAAATCATTTGGTCGAAATAGGAATTTTTCCTACGTAATAGCCTATGAGATCCCCACTTCAAGCTCGGCCTATGTCTTCTTTAATTCTCGAAGCTGGGATGATGTTTCAGGTGAGTACATAAATCGAGGCGAATTAGTTGTTCAAGTGTTACACAAGGGGACACCTGTTGTAAATGCTAATGTTGAAATCCAGAGTACATATTTGATGGAAAACTTCCCAGAGAGGTACAAAAACCCAATACACGTTTTAAATAAAACGACCACAAAAAATGGGTCTGTACTATTTGAATTAGGCCCAGCAAAATACAAAATTGTGGCTGAGAAATGCTTCATTTTTCTTTGCTGGAAAGGCGAAGCGATAAAAAATGTTTCATCAGACTCAAGGACCTATGTAACAGTTGAACTGAAAATTGATTATGTAAGAACACTATTCAACGCACTACTTGTATTGTTTGGTGTGGCAATTTTAGCAAAGCTACTCCACAAAAGATATTTGGATAAACATCCATAATGAAAAAGGTGAACCCGCATGACGTACTGGCTCTGCATAACAAATAGGGATAACTGGAAAGTTATTAAGGAGAAGAACGTTTGGGGAGTTCCAAAGAGGCACAAGAATACTATTGCAAAGGTTAAGCCTGGCGATAAGCTTGTAATTTATGTGAAGCAGGAGAGGAAAGATAAGCAAATCCTCGAGCCTAAGATCGTTGGAATTTTTGAAGTCGTAAGTGAGCCCTATGAGGATTCAACGAGAATTTTCAAAAGCCCTCCTCACTTAAACGAGACTTATCCCTTGAGGGTCAAAATCAAGCCGATGAAACTTGGCGAGGTTGAGTTCAAGCCATTAATTCCAAAACTAAAGTTCATCACAAACAAGAAGAAGTGGAGCGGGCACTTAATGGGAAAAGCAATGAGGGAAATTCCAGAAGAAGATTACAAGCTCATTGAAAACATGTTGTGATGGAAATAAGTAATTCATAAATTAATAATAAATGGGCACGATCTTTCTTGTGTCTGTCACTGTCCCATATGTCCCATTCACATAAATAACACAAAATGACGTACATAATAACAAAAAACATAACACCATAAACACCCACGCAATACGCACAAACGTACATCAAAACCATAACAAAAAGTACTGTCCCACCCATACCTTATGCTCAAAATGATACAACACAACGTTACCAACCAAGCATAAAACCACACTACTTTGACAAAACTATTACAGGACAGTGTAACAACATCCCGCTGTCCCACAATAAAAATAAAACAATACATTACAAATTTCCCCCTTATTTATGCAGCCACGCCCCTTTCATTAAAAGTTTTGTAACTTTCTGTTTTACAGTCGAGGCAAAGTCTGCTGGGACAGACGGGACAGATGGGACAGCAGTAAAAATCAACACAAAAATTTTTTCGGGACAGGGGTAGGGGCCCTGCTCTGTCCCAACTGTCCCAACCGTCCCACTGTCCCAAAACCCATTAATGCGAAGTTTATGTATGTCAAGTGCCCTCTCAGTTCATAATGGGAAGTAAGTGTTGGGGGTAGGGATCAAAACTCGTTCAAAATTGTTGTTGGTGACAATTCCCCTTTTGTCCGCATGTGAGGTTTGTGAGTGAAAGATTGTGATTTTCTCACAAATGTTTTTTGCGGACAAATAGCGTATTGTAATTAATTTAATTTGAACGGAGAGGGAGTTTTTCTTGGAACTACCAAAAACGATGGAAACCTTCGAGGGATTATTCAGTTGGGTGGGCTTTTCTTGAACAAAAATGGCTCATCAATCGTGTTATTAGTTATCAGATAAGTATTAAAGCTCAACTGCCAGAAAAAGGTTCAGAGAAAGCTTTTTCATAAGGGAAAGTTTAGGAATAATATGTTAGTGTAATTAGTGTAAGGGATCGAGAGAATAAACATAGGAGGATTAAACCTCATGAGAAATGACCAAAAAAAACCAGAAATTAAAGATTCTTTCAAATCCTTCTCTTAACAACACTGGAATTAAACAGATACTAAAAAGCATCACAAAAAATGGAATCAAAAATCTGGTTAATTTTGTGCTTGATATCTCGAGTAGGACAGCAGAAAGTGAAAGCTCAATAAGCAAGCATGAGAGTTATTATTAAACTCTTGTTGATTTTTGTCGTTCATTCAATTAATTATCATGATTGTTGCAATTTCGTGCAACTAATTTTATTCTTATGCAACTGACCAGTATGCATGGGGGGTACAACATGACACTCGTGAAATTCAACTCAAAAAAAGGAGAAACGGATGTAATGAATGGGGGGATACCCCCTACTGAGTACGGTGCAAATTTTCACCCAGTGCACCATAAGCTGGTTATTGAAAATGAAGATAGGAGAAGTTCACCAAACCAAAAGGTGCAGAATGGTGCAGAGTTTTTGGAAATTGTGCAGGAATATGAAGACTTTAAAAGAGTCATTGATAAACTGTATTCAGGACTTCCTCTGAAGAAGAAGTATGAGGTCCTACCGATAATAGCTCTCTTGCTCACTGATCAACCTCTTACTAAGGAAGAAGTGAAGTCAAGGATTTCAGATTTGATCATTGACTTTCAGTTACCATACCACGAAGGGACAATCAGAAACTCATTGTCAATTCTTTCAAGAAAAGAAATGAGCAATTTTATCCGAGAAATTAACGAGCTTGGGATCAAAAGATATGAGTTAATTCCCAAAGTCAAGAATTATTTGATCAGACTCCTTATGAATAAGAGTAACGAACAGCAACCAAGCGATGGAAACTTACTCACACTTGCTGAAGAATTCTTTAAGAGAGTAGTTAATGAGGATGGACATAAGGGTTACGTTGAACAACTGAAAGAGAATATTGTAATTAAGGGCAAGAAAGAGTTGATTATTGATTATGAAGACCTGGTATCATATGCCCCAGAACTTGCTGAAAAACTCATCGATACCCCAGAGAACATTTTAAGCGTACTAAAAGAAGGATTAAAAGTTGTTTTTGATGAAGAGCTCCCAGGGGTTAAATTTCCAGATGTTGAAGTGAGAGTCAGAAACTTGATTAAAACCCTAAAACCAGCGGAAATTGACTTTAAAAAGTTTAATGAGAAGTTTATCCAAGTTAAGGGCATTGTTGGGATGATATCACAGCCCGAACCGTTTATCACAAAGGCAAAGTTCGTTTGTAGGAAATGTGGTTATGAGATGATAGTTCCTCAAAAATATCACTACGATTACTTATTAAAACCCGAAGAATGCTTGGCGTGTAGCTCGAAAGACATCATGCTCGATAAAGCTGAATCGGACTATGAAAACTTCCAAATATTGAGAGTTCAAGACCCTCCAGATGAACTTAAACCTGGAGAATCTCCAAAATTCTTGGAGGTGATTTTAACTGGGGACTTAATTGATAGCACAACCCCTGGTGACCAGATTCTCGTTACTGGAGTTTTAAAAATGATACAGCACAAAAACGAACGAGATCAAAAACAAAAACCAGTTTTAATAGCAAATTACATTGAGTCCTTCAGAAAAAATATTGAAGAAATCGAGCTTTCAAAAGAAGATGTTGAAAGGATTGTCAAGGAAGCTAAGAGAGAGGATTTTGTGGAGAGATTAATTGATAGCATTGCACCTGAGTTAGTTGGAGAACAAATGAGGATGGTCAAAAAGGGAATACTGCTGTCCCTACTTGGGAGCAGTCCCTTGAGGATAAAAGGCAAAGTGAAGAGGAGCAATATTCATATTCTTATCATTGGAGATCCAGGTCTTGGGAAAAGTGAACTGCTTAACCGTATTGCTGAAATTGCCCCGAGAGCTGTTGTTGCAAGTGCAGAGGGGGTCTCAAAGGCGGGATTTACTGCTGCAGTTGTTTATGATGAGCTAGCCAGACGATGGGTTGTTGAAGCTGGTGTAATGGTTCTTGCTGATGGGGGCTATGCTCTGCTGGATGAGCTTGAGAAGATGAACGATGAAGATAGGAGCGCTATTCATAGGGCCATGGAACAAGGAGTTGTCGAGATCCACAAGGCAGGTGTTAATGCCACTTTGAGGGCAAATGCCACTGTTATTGCGGTTGCGAATCCTCAATATGGTGTCTGGAACTTTAACAAGCCTTTAATTGAGCAGATTCCATTACCACCTACACTTTTGGACCGTTTCGATTTGATATTCCCCCTAATAACAATCACTGAGGTTAAAGAGAGGGAAAAATTGTTGAAGGAGATTTATGGATCAATGATAGGTCAAAATAACCAAGAGAGTAACTATTATGATGCTGAGTTTATCAGAAAATTCATTGTTTATGCGAGAAAAACCGTGAACCCTGTTTTGAGTGAAGAAACGTTCAAAAAACTATTGGAGTATGATAAAACTCTGTTTAAGAGGCTTAAAAAGGTGGGTGGTAGTTTAAAGCTCCCGATAAGTTTCCGACAGTTCGAATCTCTCATTAGGCTGAGTTTAGCTCATGCGAGACTGAACTTAAGGGAGAAAACTACTGAGGAGGATGCTAAAGCGGCAATTGAACTTTATGAATGGTGTTTCAGGAGACTAGTACCAGAAGAAGAGCTTGATGTGCTTGTCATCACACATGGGAAGAGTACAGAGATGTTGGCCTTGGAGAATAAAGTAATGGAGCTGGTGAAGCTTCTCGACACTGGAGAAGGAGTTCGAGAAGACGAGGTAGTTGAGGAGATTGTGAGAGAAACTTCTGAATTCTCGAAGAGGGAAATCAAGGATGTCTTTGACAGATTGCATAGTGAGGGGAAGCTAAGCTTTTTGGGATTTAGGGGCAGTGTACGGTGGTGGAAAGCGAGAGAATAACACCTATTCCTCTTTAAAGGTTCCATTTTATTCCGTAACGAGCCAGTAACTTGAATAGTGTACTTAAAATGGCTTTCTCTGGAAGAGGGGAATTGAGACTGAACTGTAAACCAAGAACTTCCAGGGCTTCTTTTTGCTGCGAAAAATTAATCAAATTAAGAAAGCTAACTTGGAGATATGAAGTTGATTAACAAAAAAGAGATCCCAGCTGATTTAGCAATAAAAGAAGTCATTAACGACTTATTGAAGGTCTTTCTTATGAATCCCTACATAAAACGACCTCACATTTTGGTAAGAGGAAGAGAAAAGCTATTTATTCTTGACAGGACTTGGTATGTTCTCCAAGAGGTCGTCGAAATTCTTGCCAACAAACGGATCCAAATTAAAGAATATTATGGGGAAGTTAATGAAATTCCAGGGTTGAACGATAAATATGAGAGTTTTAAGGTTTCTGGAAACGAAGCGAGAAAATTCAGTCAAAGAGAACTCGAAAAGCTATTTAAAGAGTGTTTAAAATCCAACGGAGCCATAATTAGCTTAAAAACTGAAGAGCAAGAGGCCATTATCTTCATTCCCATTCGAAAAGACTTGGAATGGATTTAAATTTAATTCGCAAGATTAAATATTATCATACAAGCCACAACATAATGCCCGTGTGGCTCTTTTTTTAACAACTTGGAGGAGGTGATAGGAGCTTTTGGAAGACCTTCTTAAAGATAAAGGAGTTTTGCTCTTTGCAAGCGACCCAAAAGCCTTCGAAACAGTGCTAAAGTATGCAAGAAGCGCAGAAGAGGAAGTGCTGAACCTCAAAAGACTGCTCGGCTTTGCTTTCAAGGAGGAGCTTGAGAAAATTCCCGAAAAAGCCGTTAAAGTCCTTGCAAAGCAGGGCGCCCACATAAGGCAGGTTTACGCCCTCGAAATGGGCGAAAACTACTTGGTTGAGACTTTCAAAGACGTCACGGAGCTCACAATTGTAGTTGGACTAAAAAGAGACGCGGACGTTGCAGACCTCATGAACACACTCCCAATAAGAGTGCTGAAGTTGATCGGCTATGGTATCGAAAGGATCGAGAAAACCGATAATGAAATTGAAATTGTATGCAGGAAGGGCAGGATAGTCTTAAGCGGTGGAATAATGCTCCACGGCTGGATCAAAGGATTTGAAGGGTTCATCTTCTGGTCCGAAAAGTTCGAGTGACTCTCTTTTTCTTTTTTTATTTTTTAGCAATGCGTTCAAAATCACGCATTCAAGGAGAAAATTTAAAAAAAGCCAGTAGTAACATGAAATGGGGAAATAAAGTGGAAGCAAATTTCATTCAAATCACATTAATATCACTTTCAATCCTATTATCCCTCACACTCACGGGTATTCTTCTTCATGCTTACTTTAAAAAAGCAAAAAACCGAGTGCTTCTCTTTTTATCGGCTGGAATCCTCATGCACGCAGTCACGTCAGCGGCTTACTACATGAGAGAACTCTGGCTGGGAATCCTCTCATACGCACTCTTCACAACCCTAATCCTCCACGCAACCGCAGAATACTTGAAAACAAAAGGCAAAACACCTTCCTGCGAACTTTTTGCCTTAATAATTCCCCTCTTTGCAATTTACTTCATCATCTTCACCCGAATGTTCCCAAACGACAATTATTTACTCTCTCACGCGGTCTTCGGCTTCTTCGGCTTCATACTCCTCGCAATAAGCGTAAACTTCATGAAATTAAGGGAGATTGACAAACACCACGCCTACCTCGGCATTGGTGCAGCGGGCATGGGAGGTTTGATGATAATCCACCCACTCCTCTTCCTCCCAAGCTTCCAAAAACCCGCAATTTTTGTTTCTTGGTCAATCACATACGCTGCTTTTGGAATTCTTCTCGTATCTTCCATTTTTAATCTCGTCCTCACCAAACACTTCCTCCTCCCCGAAAACTCGCTACCAGTTATTGAGCTTAAACGCCAAATCCAGTTAATCACTCCCCCACAATACGAGACAATAAAAGAAAACCTCAAAGATTTCCCAGTTCTCGCATTTGTGCGGAGCTTGGATGTTCCCGAGAAGTGGATTGCTCATTATGTGAGCACGACTCCTGCGGAGGGAAGCATTCCTCCAACTAACCTTGCCTACATGGCGCAATTAGCAAGCGATTATTTCCGAAGCCTTCAAGAAAAGGGGAGTGGTGGTGGTGTGGTCCTCATTGATTGTCCCGAGTACTTGGCAATTTACAATGGTTTTGAGGCTCTTGTGAAGTTCCTCGCATCGCTAAGAGACATGGCATTAATTTATGGTGGAAACCTGCTCGTGGTTGTGGAAGAGAATGCTTTCGAACCCCAACAAGCCAAAGTATTAAAGAGAGTCCTGGGAACCTAAAAATGCAAACTCACAGGATTATTTCTTTTCCCGTCAGCTCGTTGTTGATGGATTTCACAACTGCTAGCCTAATCTTGCCTTCCGTTCTTTTCACTCGGAATACTGTGGTTGCAAGCTCTTCGAGGAACGGCAGGGGATTGAATTCGGGTCCCTCCAAAATGTCCTTATTTACAAAGTGAAACGCGATCCTTCTTTTGTCTCCCAGGTGAGAAAGAACTGCATTTATCGAGATTAGCAGATCCCTTTTTGAGTCTGTGAGGAATAATGTTTTTTCAAACCCTAAAACTGGGTTTACAACTTTCCCCTGCTCAAAAAAAGAATTGGCAACTTTTGCATACTCTCTTTCTTGAATCAAAGGCTCCTTCAGGGGGACTCTCCCTACAACATTTCCCACATTCCTCACTCCACCCAATTTGATGACTAAAACATTGTTCAAAATCTCGGTGTCAATGCCTCCAAGCTCCATGTGCTGAGCGTAAATGTAAAGCGTGTCCAGAACATCATCAATGAGCACGGGGTAGTTCTTCTCCCCAGCCCAACTTACAATGGCAGCTAACAGGTTTACAGGGGTGGTAAGGGAGTTATGCTCAATGAGCGCTGTCTCGCCAAACTTTAACTTATCAAGCAATGAGGCTAATGTCTCCACTGCCATCACCTTATTTACAAGACATAGTTTAAACAAATATTTAAGATTTTTGTTCATAATCCTGATAAAACTCTCAAAAATTAGTATTCCATCATAGCTTTTGTTTTTTGGACATTTTCTTAGTGGGAGTTGCTTTAATTCTTCTGAAAGCTTGTCCTTCATAGTGAGACTGAAGTCCAACTTTCAGCTATCTTTAATATGTAAGAATGTTTGATATTGTTGATGGGTGGTACTCGTGAAGTTGGATGACTATTACCTAATTTACGACGTCCGCGGGGATGCCCAAAAATCCAGGGAGTACATAAAAGTTAGGGTTTACAGTACAGAGGAATTAAAGAGATTGGTCAAAAGAAGGAAGATGGAGAGCGTACAGGATTATTACGGGGCACAGCTTATTGTTTTCCGCTTAACCCAGCTTCTTGCAAACAAAAAACGCTGTGGTGATGCAATGTTTCTGGTCAATGCGAACTATTGTAGGGAGGTCGGAGTGTTCACAAATGGAAGGAACTTTATCGTGGCAGTTCCAATTTTTGAGGGGAGGGAGGTTAAAAAGACTCTCATACAGCTTTTGGAGTTTGTTTAAGTGACAAAAAATAACGCATTTTCAATGGCCACCCGACTAATCTCGAATTTCCTTACGAAGTTTGAACATTTATGAGCAAAGTGAGCTGGGGCAGGAAGAGATATCACGGCATCCAAGTATGTGGTGTAATTAAGTCTTTGCAAATAAATCAAATAATGGAGAAGATTCCTAGGAAGAGTCTCAGGACCTTTGATGTAACCGTCCTTTGAGTAGTAATATCCTCTCACTGTGTATGGCCTTGCGTAAGATGTACCTTTTTGAGTATTCATTCCTTTATGACCTAAGACGACATACTGGGTAAGATTGCCAGAAGGTAGGGAGGTGTAACTAGGGAGAAACTTTTTATGTTTCCATATTCGTATTCCTGTATCCTTTATTATTTCAACCCCATTAAGTGTTACACCTGATTTTCCAAATTCCTCAAATATCCCTGATTCGAGGATTGTTGAGAGATCTTCTCTCTCAGAAATAGTAAAGAACCCATCTCTTGCCAGAAGAATACCAATTTCTTCAGAATTCCTATTTTTTAGTTCTTTTTTGACCTGAGGAGCACTAAATAACTCTTGAAAGACTTCAAATAGGTTTACAGTTTCTTTATTGTTTGTGTTTTGAGAAATCGCAAATCCTCCTTTGGGAATGCCATTCGGAGTCATTAATACCACACTAGCAGCTACTCCTCTTTGGGTTGCTTCATACTGCCTTGTTACATCAATGCCCAAAATAAGGTCATACTTTGGAGATATTACTTCAGGATTTAAGGAATACATGTAAACTCCTAGCTTTGGTGCAGTTTGAAGAAGAGCTGAATAGCTCTTGTAATTATCATCCAACCCACTTTCGTTTATTCCTTGAATTGCAACTCTTAAGTTAGGCTTTTTAAGGAGATACGACCTCATTTTATGAAATTTTACAATGTTTTTATCTTTAGGTAAGAGTGTTAAAAGCAAAAATGTATCACTTTGATCCTTCTTCATACTTTCAAAATCTTCAATAATTTTTTCTGAATACTTATCAAGAGCCGAAGTTGTCTGTAGTTCCTTCCATACTCCTTTTTCCAAGGGCCTGTCAACTATTTCAGCACCATTTGTGAATGCTTTTCCATAAACACCCTCCTTCAAGCTCAAAACACGTTTGTAAAATATTGATCGTTTGAGTTTTCTTTCCAAATGCTCGGGGTAATAAATGAGAATCTTTAAACTTCCTTTGTGATTTACAAAAGGAATAAGATCTTCCCTAAATGTCCCTTTAGTTAAAAGCAATCCTCTTACACCCCAGCCAAATATGGGGCCTTTTTCTGTTTGTGCCATAAGGATATTTTTGATCTCTGGCAGTCTCATCACATGAGGAGACGTGCTTTTGAACTTCAAGACAAATTCTGCTTTTTTCACAGCATTAGCGTAATTTTTCACAACATCTTCTTCTTGTTTATTAAATAAAATTGACTCAAGTTTCGGGTCAATTATTAATTCGCTATTTAATTCGGTAAAAATAAACAAATCTTGCAAGTATGAAGAAAATCTTGCTTGGTATTTACTGAAACTACTTCTGGAATACTTGCTTTTTGGCACTGCTAGTATCACATACTTTGCGTCCAAGGGGCTTTTAGCAGGATTTAAAGATTTTATTGATTCCTCAATTCTTAAATAGGCATTTCTTTCTTTGATTCTGGTGGAATTTTTCAGTTGGAGTAAGAAGTCATAAGCTTCTTTGTCTTTTAAGATTTTAACAATGTATGAAAAAACGTTATTGCTCTTAATTTTAGGGCTTTTTATTTTTATTTCCTCTTCATTTTGAACATGCTCTTCAATCAGCGCCATAACTTGGTCAAGGCTTTTTTCTGGTAGTTCCCATAATTTTAGTGTTTCAGTTTCTGAAGAATATTTAATGGCAACATAAACAGTTTTTTCATTAAATCCAACAACTTTTATTTGTGGAGTTTTTATTCTTCTTATTCGCACTCCAATATCAGGATTTTCAAGAAAACCCTGTATTTTAGCAGAGTCCACGTAAACTTTGAGCTTCTTTCCAAGTATTTTCTTCACATAAGCAGACATTAGCGAGATGGCAGTTTTTTGAGGATATTTCGATATTTTAACAGGCAAAAGTGACATTGGTTGAAAATCCTTAATCCTTGCTAAAAAGTTTAGCTTATCATAAAAGAAATAATAGTAGTACTCTCCATCTGAATACTTTATCAGGAGCTTTTTGTTCAATTCGTCTTTTAATTCTTCAGGAAGATGTTCATAAGCTTCTTTTTTGCTTGAATATGGATAAACTTCAAGTTGTAGGATTTCATGGCTTATGTCTTCGGGAAGCTCCAATACATTCCATCCGTCCCATCGAAACCAGAAATTTGTATCCATCTTCATCTCGTTGCCCTCATTTAATTCCTGGTAAAGGAGAAGTACTTAAGTTTTTTCTTTCGTTAATTACTGGAATACTACTATTTCGTTAATGATTATTCATAAGTTTTTTCAGAAATTATTTAAGTTTCCAGAATGAATTACGATGTGAGGTGCTTCGATGAGTCGGGACGTGAATACGTATTTGAATACGTATTCTGTACACAGAAGAACATTGAAGCGGAAAGTAACTCTTTCTGTTCGTGCCGATTTGGTGGAAATGGCGAAGGAGAAGGGTATTAACATGTCCAAACTGCTTGAAGAGGCGTTAAAAGAGGAGTTGGGGGTCTGGAGCCTTGGATTTGGTAGCCCCGCGGGGATTCGAACCCCGGTCGCGGGATCCAGAGTCCCGCATGCTTGGCCGCTACACCACGGGGCTACGCCCGATGTTAAATTAAGCAGGGTATTTATAAATCTTACCCACTTAATAACTTTTCAGAACCATTTTATTGCCATTTACATGTAAATTTTTCATAGAAATGTTTTTATTTTTGCCATTTAAGTGTACATAGGTGATAAAGTGAAAGTCGTATGTCCTTATTGCGGTTTTGGATGCAAGCTCATCATCGACCCTCAGACATTAACAGTTAGGCCCTACAAGGGAGAACCAAACAAAGGAAGAATATGCCCCAAAGGTCTCTACGCTATGGAATTCGCCCTCTCAAAGGATAGGATCAAAAAGCCTCTGAAACGAGAAAAAAATACCTTAAAGCCTATAACTTGGGGGCAAGCGATCGATGAAATCTCTCATAAACTCCTTGAGATAAGAGAGTTCTATGGCCCCGATGCTGTTGCTTTCATAGCTTCCTCAAAGACTAGCAACGAAGAAAACTATCTTCTACAAAAAATAGCGAGGCTCTTTGGAACCAATAACATAGACAACTGTGCCAGGCTTTGCCATGAAGCCAGTGTTCATGCACTTAAAATGACACTCGGAACAGGAACCCAAACAAACCCATATGAAGACTTGGAAAAATTTGGGGTCATAGTTATCTGGGGTTACAATCCTGCAGAGACACATCCGGTAGTTTTGGACTACATAAAGAATGCTAAGAAAAAAGGTGCAAGGATAATTGTCATCGATGTTCGTGAGACCCTCACAATGCGTTTTGCGGATTACAAACTTATAATAAAGCCTGGAACCGATGTAGTCCTTGCCAATTCTATTATGCACGTTATAATTAAAGAAGAGCTCTACAACGAAGATTTCATCAAAAAAAGAACAACAGGATTTTCAGAGATTAGAATGGCCACTATGAAATACACCCCCGAATACGCAGAAAGAGTTACTGGAATTCCTGCCTCCCTTATACGAGAAGTTGCAAGAGAGTTTGCCCTAGCAGGCAGTGGAGCAATTATGTGGGGGATGGGGGTAACACAACATGTCTCTGGGGTCGAAAACGTTCTAGCAATAGTAGACCTTGCCCTCCTCTTAGGCTACATAGGTGAGAGAGGGGGCTTATATCCAATGCGAGGGCAGAACAACGTTCAAGGAGCAGCATATATGGGGGCTCTTAGCGAGTTCTTGCCCGGTTATATTCCACTCGATGATGAAAAGTTCAGAAAAAGGGTTGCTTCTCTTTGGGGCGTCAACGACCTTCCAACAGAAAGAGGGTTATACCTTACGGAACTCTGGGATGCAATTGAACGGGGAGATTTAATGGCTCTTTACATTGTTGGAGAGAACCCAGCCGTTAGTGAAGCCAACTTCGCTCGGGTTAGGAAGGCCCTTAAAAAGCTAGACTTATTAGTTGTGCAGGATTTGTTTATGACACAAACAGCCCGTTATGCTCATTATCTCCTCCCTGCCTCGAGTTTCTGTGAAAAGGAAGGCTCGTATATGAACAGTGAACGTAGAATTCAATGGAGTGAAAAAGTCATGGAACCCTTGGGAGACTCCAAACCAGATTGGGAGATATTCACAATGCTTGGAAAAGCTTTGGGCTTGCCTGGGTTCAACTATTCCTCTGTAGAGGAAATAACAGAAGAATATTTTCGTTTGTTTCCTGAACTTGAGGAAAGAGATATAAAAGAACTTAAAGAGAGCGATGGAATATTCCTCCCAAAGAAAAGACTTCACACATGGGAATTCGCAATGCCCGATGGGAAAGCCCGATTCGTTGCTGTGGAACGGATTTTTCCATGGGAAAATACCAACAACGATTATCCCTTTGCTCTAACAACAATTAGGCTCGTAAATAACTACAACACTGGGGAGATAGCACTGAGAAGTCCTTCGCTGGTCAAACTTATGGGAGAACCAAAAGCCGTGATAAGCGAGAATGACGCAAGAAGACTGAGAATAAAGGCAGGTGATCTAATAGAAATTGCAACAAGACGTGGGAAAATTAGAATAAAGGCTGAAATTGGAAAAATTAGGGAAGGAGTTATAGCAATTCCCTTTCACTTTAAAGCAAATAAAATCACCAACAGTGCTCTTAACAAAGCAGGAACACCGGAATTTAAATTTTCAGCTGCAAGAATAAGAAAACTTAAAACCGAAAGGCCCACTCAGGATAATTACCCGTAAGGCATGCTAGGCAGAGATCTCTTTTTCCTACAGCTTTTTTTAGACCCTCAACAGTAAGATAAGACAAACTATCCGCCCCAATTACTTTTCTAACCTTCTCTATGCCCCCAAAAGCTGCTATCAACTCATGTCTGGTTGGAATGTCTATTCCCATATAGCAAGGATGTTTTATTGGAGGGGAGGCTATTCTTACATGCACTTCTTTTGCACCGGCATTTCGTAACATCGCTACTATCCTTTTCATCGTAGTACCCCTCACTATGGAATCATCTACAAGAACAACACACTTTCCATCAATGATATCTCTAACAGGAGAAAGTTTGAGCTTTACTTTTAACTCCCTGTAGAATTGACCAGGCATTATAAAGGTCCTCCCAATATAACGGTTCTTTATTAAACCTTCAGCATATGGAATCCCGCTCACCTGGGAAAAGCCTAATGCAGCTGCTCTTCCGGAATCTGGCACTGGAATGACAACGTCAGCACTTGCAGGACTCTCACGTGCAAGTTCCTGCCCCATCTTAACCCTTGCTTTATAAACACTCACTCCATCAAGAACACTATCTGGCCTCGCAAAGTAGATGTACTCAAAAACACAATGATAATGGCTCTCATTAACTAAAACTTTACTCTCAACACCTTCAGAAATCAAAAACACCTCCCCAGGCTTTACATCCCTAATTTCATCTACAAAAAGCCTCAACGCAGAATCTTCAGAAGCAAAATAGTGACCATCCCCTATGCCATAGCTGAGGGGTCTAAAGCCAAGGGGATCTCTGGCAACCAGTATCTTTCCATCAAAAAGAAAAGCTACAGAGTAGGCCCCTTTAACCTCATTAAAAACTGCTTTCATGGCTTCGAATTCGTCACCAGTTTCCTTCAGGTGCCAGAGAAAAGATATTCCTAAAAGCTCCGAATCAACAGAATGTCTAAACTTTACTCCCCTCTTTTCATATTCCCCCTTCAAAGGTATGAAATTTGTGAGAGTCCCATTGTGTGCCACAGCGATTTCTTTTCCACAACAAAAAGTTTGTAAGGGTTGAGTCTCATTAAGAGAACCTGATGTTGAGTAGCGAACATGAGCTATGGCCATGTTTGACCTAAGCCTCGCAAGCTCACTGCCCCGAAAAACCTCTGAAACTAATCCTCTACCAGATAGGGTTCTTATTTTATGTTTCCATATACTTATTCCAGCACTTTCTTGCCCCCTATGCTGAAGAGCCATGAGAGCATAATACGCTTTTCTAGAAGCGTTCTCTGCCTTGGCTGCAAAGATTCCGCATTTTTCTCTCATAACCTTCCCCCGCGAATCCTTGACTTTTAAATGTTAATTAATCACAAATACTTCAACGTAACTTACCATTCTTAACTTAAAAACTTTGCCCAGATATTAACATAAAAATGACAAAATAAAACTTAAATATTCTAAAATTTCACATAAATATGGTGATACAAATGGAAGTTTATGAAGGAAAAGCGAAGAAAATGATCCCCATGGATGATGGAAAGATGATAATGGAGTTCAAGGACGATGCTACAGCTTTTAATGGAGAAAAAAAGGCACAATTCAAGGGCAAAGGATGGCTTAACGCTCAAATAAGTGCTCTCCTTTTCAAGATCTTGGAAGAGAAGGGCATTAAAAGTCATTTCATAGGTGTTGCCGGCGACAACAGGCTTATCGTAGAAAAGCTTCAAATGTTTCCCGTTGAAGTTGTTGTTAGGAATGTAGTTGCTGGGAGTTTGAAAAAGAGAATCCCCCTAGGAGAGGGCTCCGAACTTCCAGAGCCAATAATAGAATTCTACCACAAAAACGATGCCCTTGGAGATCCAATGATAAACTATTATCACGCAAAAATTCTCGGTATAGATGAAAAAGAAATTAAAGAGATGGAAAAGATAGCACTCAAAGTTAACGAGATCTTACAAGAATATTTCAAAGAAAAAGGAATTTTACTTGTCGACTTCAAGCTCGAATTTGGTAAAAACGAGAAAGGCGAGATAATCCTTGGAGATGAGATAAGCCCAGATACCTGCCGCTTCTGGGATGCAAAGACAAAAGAAAGTTTGGACAAAGATGTGTTCCGTTTTAACAAAGGAGATTTGATTTCAGCTTATGAGGAAATTTATAAGCGTCTCACATCTTGAAGTTTTCTCTGCCTACTTTTTATTTTAGCTTTACAGACAAAAGAAGAGCTTATTCTCCAATATAATAAAAAGAAAAAGCACTCAAGTGGAGTCCCGATAAATCTCTTGAGTGTCAGAATCACCATAGATTTCTTGCGGCGCGACGCCCCAGAAATATTCAAATGAAAATCCTGGATGTGCATCTATATCGATTCCTACAACTTTGTATGCTGCCCATACAAGTTCGGAGCAATAGTAACTGGGTCCATAAACCTGCTTAGTCCAAAGCGCAAAATCATATGGCTTCCCAAGTTGAGCGAGAGCAAATCTAACAGCTCCCCTTTTTTGAGTTTCTGAGGCTGAAACTCTTAGTATCGCCACATCGTCGTACCTTGCCATGTAATCTGAGAGCTTTGTTATTCTCACTCCCGTGAACCACGCCTCAACAACAAACCACTCTCCATTCTTTTCATAGGCCACCATAGCATTGTGAGTCCAATATCCGGGAATTAAAGGGTCACTGTCTGGGCTATGGCCAATGAGCACATCCCCAATCTCTATATCAGCGGGCATTGGATGCTCGTAACTCCCATTCCCTCCAAATGCAAAAGCTGAGCCAGACATAGCAATAAAAACAAATAACACAAAAATAATCTGCACTTTCATGTTCATACCCCCTCAAATTATGACATTAAATCTTTGACTTTAAACAATAAAAAGCTTTGTATTATCTAGAAAAACATTGGGAAATATCAACAATTCTTAAAAATTTGTTATAAATTGTAAACTAAATAAGAAACTGAAATTAAAGCCCCACCCCATAATTCTCTACGACAATTCCTGGCCTTTCTGTCACAACTCCCAAGTCAAAGCTCTCAAAGTACTTGTTTAGGATATCCAATGCTGTATCCCTCTCCGATTGAGGAACGACCACTACCACACCTATTCCCATGTTAAAAACTCTAAACATCTCATCTAACGGAACCCCATTGTCATAAATTAGCCTGAAAATTCCGCTAATTGGAGGCATCTTTAGAGAAAACCCATAAGTTGTAAGGCGCTTGAGGTTCAGCAGTCCCCCTCCAGTAATGTGAGCCAATCCATGAACCTCTACTTTTTTGAGGAGGTCGAGGATTGGTTTAACATAGATCCTCGTAGGTTCAAGTAAATGTTCCCAAAGCTTTTTGCCCTCAAATTCATATTCAAGCCCATATTTGGGAATCAAGAGCTTTCTTGCAAGAGTTAAACCATTAGAATGGATCCCTGAGCTCGAGATCCCTATAACTGCATCTCCAGGCTGTATCTCCTTTCCAGTTATCACCGTATTCTTTTCAACAACTCCAATGGCCGTTCCAGCAAGGTCAAAGCCATTCACAAGCTCTGGTAAGACTGCAGTTTCGCCACCAACTATAGCTATCCCCGACTGTTTTGCTCCCTCATAGAGGCCTTTTGCTATCTCCTGAAAAATTTCCTCATTTGGTTCCTTAACTGCAAGATAGTCCACCAAAGCCACTGGCTCTGCTCCAACACATATCAAATCATTCACATTCATCGCTACCATGTCGATTCCAATGGTATCATATTTCCCAACTGCCTCTGCAACTAAGGTTTTAGTTCCAACTCCATCCGTTGTCATCGCAAGGTAAAAGTCTCCAAAGTCCATCAACGCAGCATAATGGCCTATATTCCCTTTAGGTTCCCCCATTTTTCCCTTCCTAAACTCAAAAGTTGCTTTTGCAAGGGAAATGATTCCTTTTAAGGCTTTTTGAGTCTTTTCATCGTCAACACCAGCTTGCGCATAAGTCAACATGATTATCACCGGAAGGTGTTCGAGAGAAGGCTTTAAAAGTTTTATCATTTTTATGTTCAAAAACTCTTAAATATCCCCAAAGTTTTAACATACAAACGTCAATAAATTTAGGTGATACCCATGATAAGCATTAGAGATGAAATTGGAACTCCCCTAACTGATTCTGCTGTTAAAATTCTCCTTCTTGGGAGTGGCGAACTTGGAAAAGAGATAACCATAGAGGCCCAGAGATTAGGGGTCGAAGTAATCGCAGTCGATAGATATCCAAATGCCCCTGCCATGCAAGTTGCCCATAAAAGCTACGTGGGCAATATGAAAGATAAGGACTTCCTCTGGAGCATTGTGGAAAGAGAAAAACCTGACGCAATAGTACCAGAAATTGAGGCCATAAACCTCGATGCACTCTTTGAGATCGAAAAAGAAGGTTATTTTGTAGTACCAAATGCTAAAGCTACCTGGATAGCCATGCATAGAGAAAGAACTCGTGAGACCCTTGCAAAAGAAGCAAAGGTCCCAACATCTCGTTACGCATATGCAACAACCCTGGATGAGCTCTATGATGCCTGTGAAAAGATAGGCTACCCCTGTCACACTAAGGCCATAATGAGCTCCAGTGGAAAGGGTTCTTACTTCGTTAAAGGGCCTGAAGATGTTCCTAAAGCGTGGGAAGTGGCGAAGAAAAAGGCAAGGGGAAGTGCTGATAAGATAATCGTTGAGGAGCATATAGACTTTGATGTTGAGATTACCGAATTAGCGGTTAGGCACTTCGATGAGAATGGAAAAATTGTAACAACCTTCCCAAAGCCTGTTGGCCATTACCAAATTGAAGGGGATTACCACTCAAGCTGGCAGCCTGCAGAGATAAGTGAAAAGGCCGAGCGCGAGGTGTATAGAATAGCCAAACGCATAACCGACGCCCTCGGAGGTCTTGGAATATTTGGTGTCGAGATGTTTGTTAAAGGAGACAAAGTATGGGCCAACGAAGTTTCTCCAAGACCCCACGACACCGGAATGGTAACCATGGCTTCCCATCCAACTGGTTTTTCTGAATTTGGACTCCACGTTAGAGCTGTGTTGGGCCTTCCAATTCCGGCCATTGAAGAAAATGGCACCAGAAAGTTCCCGATTTTAACTTCTGCAGCAACTCACGTAATCCTTTCAAATCAAGAAGGCTATGCCCCAAAGTTTAGGAACATCTTCAAAGGCCTAAACGTACCAAATACAACAATAAGACTCTTCGGGAAGCCTGAAGCATACAAAGGAAGACGTCTTGGTGTTGCATTAGCATGGGATAAAGACGTTCAAGTTGCTAAGAGGAAAGCGGAAAGGGTTGCCCATATGATTGAGCTGAGAACAAGAAGCGGTGAATGGCAGAGTCAGGATTATGAAAAAAGAAAACATCTGCTTTAATTTCCCCATTTAGTTCTTAATTTTTTGAATAGGGAAACATCAAGTTCTCATACTCTCCCTGTATTTTTCAAGCTTTTCTCTGAGCTTCTCGTCCTTTAATGCTAGGATCTGCACGGCCAGTAATGCCGCATTTTTTCCATTGTCGATTCCAACTGAGGCAACTGGAACACCAGGAGGCATTTGAGCAATACTCAAGAGGGCATCCAATCCACCAAGCTTTGCAGAAACGGGAACTCCTATAACTGGTTTGGTTGTATGGGCCGCTATAACTCCTGGCAGAGCAGCACTTAAGCCAGCTATGGCAATGAAAACCTCATAGTCTTTCTTTGCAAGCTCCTCAACTTTTTTAGGGTTCCTGTGAGCTGAAGCCACTTCAACATCGTAACTAACTCCAAACTCATCAAACACCTTAGTGACTTTTTCCGCTATGTGTGAATCACTTTTGCTACCCATTACAACGAGTACCTTCATCATATCACCACATTTTTCTCCGGCTTTCCCTTTATAAGTTTTGTCATTTAAATGTTAAAATAAAACTTAAAAATACTAAATTTTAACAAATTCATGGTGAAGATCATGCGTGTTTTACTCGTTGGTGCTGGAGGAAGGGAAAGTGCAATTGCCGAGGCTCTTTCAAAGGATGCAGAACTGTATGTTGTTGCAAAACACAAGAATCCCGGAGTTATGAAACTAGCAAAGGATTATGGGCTTGCAAAAGAGACTGACGTTCAAAAAGTCCTTGAGTTTGCTTTGAAGTGGAGTGTTGATCTGGCTTTTATTGGACCAGAAGCACCTTTGGAGAGAGGAATTGTCGATGTCTTGGAAGAAAATGGAATTCCAGCAGTTGGGCCAACAAAAGAAGCTGCTCAACTCGAAACGAATAAGGCCTTTGCGAGACAAATAATGGAAAGATATAAAGTTCCCGGAAGAAAACTCTTCAGGGTTTTTGATGACATAGCTGAGATGAAAGCATGGATTGATGAGTTTGGAAAGCCAGTGGTTGTTAAACCCCTTGGACTCACCGGTGGTAAAGGAGTCAAAGTCGTCGGATACCAATTGAAGGACAACAAAGAGGCAAAAGAGTACGCAAAGGCTCTCATAGAAAAAGACGGAAAGGTTCTCATAGAGGAGCGCACAGATGGTGTTGAATTCACATTCCAGGTTTTTACTGATGGAAAGAAAGTTATTCCAATGCCTCTGGCCCAGGATTACCCCCATGCTTATGAAGGCGATGTAGGCCCAATAACTGGCGGCATGGGTTCTTATTCCTGCGAAAACCATCTTCTACCCTTTATCCCAAAGGATGACTACGAGAAAGCCCTTGAAACGCTTAAAGCCACAATCGATGCTATGAGAAAAAATGGAACACCATACAAAGGCATTCTCTACGGCCAGTTCATGCTTGCAAACGATGAGCCGAAGATAATAGAGTTCAATGCCCGCTTTGGTGATCCAGAGGCCATGAATGTTCTACCAATTTTGAAAACTTCCCTTGTGGAGATCGGGGAGGGAATTATTGATGGTAACTTAAAGAAAGCTGAATTCGAGCAAAAAGCAACAGTTGTGAAGTATGTTGCCCCCAAAGGATATCCCACTAATCCAATAAAAGGAGTTAAGCTTCAAATCAACGAGGATAAAATCAGAGAAGAGGGGGCTAAAGTTTACTATGCATCAATTGATGAGAACTTCACAATGCTCGGCTCAAGGGCTCTGGCCATTGTGGGAGTAGCTGATTCTTTAGAGGAAGCTGAAAAGATAGCTTCTCATGGGATAAAGCACGTTAATGGAGATATCTTCTACCGCAGAGATGTAGGAACTAAGGAAAGTATTGCAAAAAGAATCGAGATTATGAAAACAATTAGAGGTGAATGAAATGATAGAAAGAGAGCAGATTCTGGAGGTTTTAAAAAACTATGATAAAGAGGGAATAATTATCGGGGCAATCGGAAGTCACTCCGCATTGGATATAGCAGATGGCGCCAAAGCAGAAGGGTTTAAAACGGTTATAGTCTCTCAAAGGGGAAGGCACAGGACATATGCTGAGTATTTTAAGCAAAAAACAACAAAAGATGGCCTCACAAAAGGCTTTATTGATGAGGTAATTGTGTTGGAAAAGTTCGGTAAAATTATCGATATCCAAGAGGAACTGAGAAAGAGGAATGTTATCTTTGTCCCCAACCGTTCATTTGTGGTTTATACAGGAATTGATAGGGTGGAGAATGAGTTCCTGGTACCTCTCTTTGGAAGCAGAAACTTATTAAGGAGCGAAGAGAGAAGTGAAGAGAAGAGCTACTACTGGCTCTTAGAGAAAGCTGGCTTACCCTATCCTGAGCCCGTCAAACCAGAGGAGATTGACGACGTTGGTCTCGTGATAGTCAAACTCCCTCACGCAAAGAAGAGACTTGAAAGGGGATTTTTCACCGCCGCAAGCTACAAAGAATTTAGAGAAAAAGCCGAGAAGCTCATGAAGCTTGGCGTAATTACCGAGGAAGATCTAACCAAAGCAAGGATTGAGCGTTACATCATTGGCCCAGTCTTCAACTTTGACTTCTTCTACTCCCCAATTGATGAGGAAATTGAGCTCCTTGGAATAGACTGGCGCTTTGAGACAAGTTTGGACGGACATGTTAGATTACCTGCCCCTCAGCAGATGACCTTACCCGAGCATCAGTTTGAACCAGAGTACACCGTCTGCGGTCATGCATCCTCAACACTAAGGGAGAGCCTCCTTGAGAAGGTCTTCGACATGGCCGAGCGCTATGTGGAAGGCGCAAAGAAATACTATCCACCCGGTGTTATTGGGCCTTTCACACTTCAAACGGCTGTTGATAAAGACCTCAACTTCTACATCTACGATGTCGCCCCAAGAACCGGTGGTGGAACAAACATCCACATGGCGATGGGCCATCCATATGGAAACGCTCTCTGGAGAAAGGAGATGAGTACCGGAAGAAGAATTGCGCTTGAAATTAAGAGGGCTATTGAGCTGGACGAGCTTGAGAAGGTTGTTACTTGAGGTGATGCTCATGAAATGGAAAGCTAAGGTTGTAATCCGCTTAAAAGAAGGGCTTAACGATCCCGAAGGGAGAGTCATTGGAAAGGCGCTCAAAAACTTAGGCTATAAAGTTGAAGAGCTGAAGGTTCCAAAATATTTCGAGCTCATTTTTGAAAGCGAAACTCCAGAGAAAGATGTCGAGGAGATGTGCAAACGCCTGCTCGCAAACCCAGTTATCCACACTTACGAGTACCAAATCGAGCCTTTAGGTGAGTGAAATGCCAAAGTTCGCTGTCATAGTATTCCCAGGGACAAACTGCGATTTTGAAACCCTTGAAGCAATTAAAAAAGCTGGTGGAAAAGCGGAGAGAGTCTGGTATAAGCAAAGCCTCAAAGACTTTGATGGCGTTGTTTTGCCCGGTGGATTCAGCTATGCCGACTACCTAAGGGCCGGAGCAATAAGTGCAAGGGCAGAGGTAATGGAGGAAATTAAGGCCCTTGCCAATGAAGGCAAACCCGTTTTAGGCATTTGCAACGGCTTTCAAATCTTAACGGAGTCAGCTCTTCTGCCGGGAGCATTGAGACCAAATAAGATTCCAAGCTTCCTATGCAAGTGGGTTTACCTTAAAGTGAGCGACACCCAAACGGCTTTTACCCAATTCTACAAAGAGGGAGAGGTCATTAGAATGCCAATAGCACATGCTGAAGGGAATTACTACTCCGAGAGCTTAGATAGCATAAGGATAACCTTCCAGTACAGCGACGAGAAAGGAGAGATAACGGAAGATGCAAACCCCAACGGCTCTCTCTTGAACATAGCGGGAATAAGCAACGAGAAGGGCAACGTTCTCGGCATGATGCCCCACCCGGAGAGAGCGAGCGACAAATGGCTGGGAAGCGAGGACGGGTTGAGGATCTTCAAGAGCATGGTGGAATATGCTAAGAGGTGATCTTTAGGACTGAGTCCCTAAAACGCCTAAATTTTCCTTTACCTTCCTATTCCTAAGTCCTCGAGCGTGAGCATTTTTACAGCCTTTGTACTTTATGCAATTTTGTACACATAAGATAAATCTTTTTAAATTTGTCCGACAAATAGATAAAATGGTGAGACAAATGGCTACAACGGTTAAGGTATCTGCAAGAATACCTCCCGCTCTTGCAAAAGAAATGGAAAAACTTATTGAAGCCGGAATTTATTCTAACAAAAGTGAGATCATCAAAGATGCACTCAGAGAATTCCTCCTGAAAAAGAAGTATCTCCAAGCCGATGAAAGGGAATACATCAGAAACATGCTAAAAGCTATGGAGCCAATTCTTGCAGAAGACTGGGAGAGCGAGGCTGATGCACAGTGGGACGAATACGGAGGAATTGACTATGAACCAGATAAAGCCTAAAGGAAACCTTCAACAGTGGGAAATAATCCTTCTCGAGTTTCCATTCACAAATCTTCGCAAAAAGAAGCTACGACCGGTTTTGATAGTCTCCAATAATGTTCTTAACAAAATCAGCAACAGCATTATAACTGTTCAAATAACCTCAAACCTATCAAGTGGTTTTAAAGAGTACAACGTTTTGCTCTCTGATTCCGACGTTAATAGATATGCAGGAACTCAACCACTTTACCAAAGCGTGATAAAGCCTTATGTAGTTTTCACCATTGAAAAGCAAATGGTTAAAAAGAGACTCGGCATATTAAAACCCCATAAAATTAAGGAAGTTAAAGAAAGCATGAAAAAAGTTTTCTCAATCTCCTGATAATTTAATCCCTACTTCATTTGATGTCTTAGTAGGCTTTTTCTTTTTTCTGTGATATCATCCTTTAAATCAGAAAATTCTCGCAAAGAGTTTTTAACATTTTTATGTATAGATAAACCTTAAAAACTCCAAATTTTTACATTTTTCTGGTAATAAAGGAGGTGTCAAGATGTTTCCTCACGAAGAAAAGATCATCCGTGAAAGGCTCGGTAGAGAGCCTAATGAAGTTGAAAAATCCATGCTTGAGGTAATGTGGAGCGAGCATGCATCATACAAATCAAGCAGAAAGTGGCTCAAACTTTTACCCACGAGGAACGAGCACGTTATTTTAGGCCCGGGGGAAGATGCAGGCGTTGTAAAATTTGATGAAAATACAGCCATAGTTGTTGGAATAGAAAGTCACAACCATCCAAGCGCTGTTGAGCCCTATGGTGGAGCAGCCACAGGTGTTGGAGGGATTGTTAGGGATATACTCTGTATGGGAGCAAGACCTATAGCTCTGCTCGATCCCATACGCTTTGGGCCCCTAGAGAAGGAGCGCAACAAGTACCTTTTTGAGTACGTAGTTAAGGGAATAGCTGATTATGGCAATAGAATAGGCGTTCCTACTGTTGGTGGCGAGACAGAGTTTGATGAAAGCCTTGACAGCTACACACTTGTCAACGTTGCTTGTATTGGTTTAATGAGACCCGAAGAGCTTGTGCACAGCTATGTGGAGGAGAGCGGCCTTTTGCTTGTTTTGGTTGGTAACAAAACAGGAAGGGATGGAATCCACGGCGTAACATTTGCGAGCGAAGAGCTGAGTGAGAATGCAGAAGAGGAAGATCGCTCCGCAGTGCAGATTCCCGATCCATTTACAGAGAAGCTTTTGATTGAGGCAACGCTTGAAGCCCTTGCAACCGGAAAAGTCAAGGCCCTTAAAGACCTTGGTGGTGGCGGTCTAACATGCGCCTCCTCGGAGATGGCCGGAAAGAAAGGGTTTGGTGCGATAATCTACGCGGATAGAGTGCCCCAAAGAGAGCCAAATATGAACCCAATGGAAGTCATGATTTCCGAGAGCCAGGAAAGAATGCTCTTCGCCGTTAGGAAAGAAGATCTGGAAGAGATAACAAAGATTTTTGAGAAGTATGAGCTTGAGTGGACTGTTGTTGGTGAGATCATAGAAGAGCCTAGGTATATCGTCTACTGGAATGGTGAAAAGGTCGCCGACCTGCCCATAGACCTCCTCACGGAAGTGCCAACGATAGAGTGGGAGGCAAAGCCCTACAACATTGAGAGAGACGTTGAGACGCCGGAAATAGGGCTCGAAGAGGCTTTCCTTAAAGTGCTCTCAAGCCCCAATATAGTAAGCAAGGAGTGGATATGGCAACAGTATGATCATGAGGTTCAAGGAAGGACGGTTCTAAAGCCCGGAAAGGACGCAGCGGTGCTAAAAATAAACAACGAATACGGCTTGGCTTTTGTTAGCGATGGAAACCCGTCTCACAGCTACCTGAACCCATATCACGGAGCTATGGGTGCTGTTGCCGAAGTCGTTAGGAACTTAGCTAGTGTAGGGGCAAGACCTTTGGCCTTGGTTGACAACCTGAACTTTGCCTCTCCTGAAAGACCTGAGGTTTACTGGGGCTTCATAGAAACCATTAAAGGGCTCGTCGATGCAGCAAGGGCCTTTGGTTTAGCATATGTGAGTGGGAACGTGAGTTTTTACAATGAGGTGGGCAATAAGCCTATAAAACCGACCCCCGTGGTTGCCGGATTGGGAAAAGTAAGGCTCGAAAACATTACAACAATGGATTTCAAAGATGAGGGAGACCTTATAGCTATTGTTGGGGTTACGAAGAAAGAGCTTGGAGGGAGCAAGCTCTACAGAGTTTTAAACATTGAAGGCGGGTTTGCGCCAAGAGTAAACCTTGAGCGAGAAAAAAGAAATGTAGAGGGGATTTTAAAAGCAATAGAGCTTGGAATAGTAAAGGCTGTTCACGACGTTAGCAAGGGTGGAATAGCTGTAGCACTTGCTGAGATGGCCTTAAGTGGGAACATTGGATTCGAGGTTGACATAAGTAAGGTTCCAGTCGAAGAAAAACTCAATCCCGTGGATGTTATGTTCTCGGAGAGCCATAGTCGATTTATAATAAGCTTTGAAGAAAAAGACCTCGAAAAGGTCAACACCCTCTTCGATGAATTTGCAGTAATTGGAAGGGTTGGAGGAAAGAGGCTTGTCTTCAGATGCGGAGAAGAACACATCTCTATGATTTAGAAAAAGTCAGAGAGCTTTATAACTCACTTCCAAAGTTGCTGGGAGAATGAGTTCATGAAAAATTAACAACTCCTAATTTTTAACATTCTTATGCCAAAATAAACCTTAAAAATCCCAAATTTTTACATTTTCTTGGTGATGAAATGGAGTTTAGGATTGGAACATACGCCTCTCACTCTGCACTTCAAATACTTCACGGAGCAAAGCAAGAAGGGTTCAAAACAATAGCTTTTGGAAAGGCAAGGGTAAAACCGCTGTATACAAAATACTTTCCCGTTGCCGATGAATTTATCGCCAAGGATTATCCCGAAGAGGAACTTATCGAGAGGAACGCGATAGTCATTCCAACCGGTTCTTTTGTTGCTTATCTCGGCATCGAGAGAGTTGAGAGCATGAGAGCACTATACTATGGAAACAAAAAGGTTCTCCAGTGGGAAAGCGATAGGGAGCTTGAGAGAAAATGGTTCTTGGAAGCAAAAATAAGGGCTCCCGAGGTCATTGAAGACCCCGATGATATAGATAGACCAGTGATAGTAAAGCCTCACGGAGCGAAAGGTGGCAGAGGGTATTTTTTAGCCCAAACACCAGAAGAGTTCTGGAAAAAAGCTTCAAAGCTTGGAATTAAGGACAAAGAAGACCTAAAGCATGTTCAGATACAGGAATACGTCATAGGTGTTCCCGTTTACCCACACTTCTTCTACTCGAAGCTCAACAAAGAGCTTGAGCTTATGAGCGTGGACAAGAGATACGAAAGCAACGCAGATGCAATAGGAAGGATAAGCGCAGAGCAGCAGCTTGAAATTGGGGTGGAAACGAGCTATACCGTTGTAGGAAACATACCAATAGTACTTAGGGAAAGCCTGCTCATGGATATAATCGAGGCTGGAGAGAGAGCGGTAAAAGCGTCAGAAAAGCTTATGGGAGGACTTTGGGGGCCTTTCTGCCTTGAGGGGGTTATCACAGAGGACATGGAATTTGTGGTCTTTGAAATCTCAGCGAGAATCGTTGCCGGGACGAATCCCTTCATAAACGGCTCACCATACACATGGCTCAGATACAACGAGCCAATGAGCACTGGAAGGAGAATTGCCAGAGAGATAAGGCAGGCAATTGAAGAAGATAGACTTGACGAGATCTTAACTTAGCTCTGATATCTCAGAACAAGTTTATCGCAAAATATAGAATTTATAAAGGGAAGGATTGCTCATTTTATTCCCACTCCAATTTTAACAAAAATTTGATCATTCATAGGGTTTCGAGCATAAATTTTGGCATAGTAAACTTTAAAAGACCCATAGCTTCTCACCATAAAAAGGGTGAGGAGGAGAAAAAGAATGGGGAAATTTGAACAAAAGCTTGTTAATGCAATAAAAGGATACACCTTTGATGATGTGCTTTTAATTCCGCAGGCAACTGAAGTGGAGCCGAAAGATGTCGACGTTTCTACCCAAATCACTTCAAAGATAAAGCTCAACATCCCAATTCTCAGTGCAGCAATGGACACAGTTACGGAATGGGAAATGGCAATAGCCATGGCAAGGGAAGGTGGGCTAGGAGTTATCCACAGGAATATGAGCATAGAAGAGCAGGTAAAAATGGTAAAAAGAGTGAAAAGGGAAGAAACCATAGAAGAGGTTATCACGATTTCTCCAGAGGAAAGCATAGATTACGCACTCTTTTTAATGGAAAGGGAAGGCATAGACGGATTACCAGTTATTGAAAATGGAGAATTAGTCGGGATAGTAACAAAAACCGACATAACGACCAGAGAAGGACAAAGAGTCGGAGATGTGATGACGAAGGAAGTTATAACAGCAAGAGAAACTGCCAGCATAGAGGAGATAATGGGCCTGATGATTGAGAACAATATAGATAGGGTACCAATAGTAAATGAAGAGGGCAAACTGGTTGGGATTATAACCGTTGGCGACCTCTTAGCTAGGAAAAAGCACAAAAACGCAGTTAGAGACAAAGACGGCAGGCTAATAGTTGCCGCTGCAGTGTCTCCTTTTGACATAAAGAGGGCACTTGCCCTCGATAAGGCCGAAGCAGATATTATCGTCGTTGATACCGCTCATGCACACAACCTCAAAGCAATAAAGGCAATGAAAGAAATGAGAAGCAAAATCGACGCAGAGATGATAGTTGGAAATATAGCAAACCCAAAGGCTGTTGACGACTTAACTTTTGCAGATGCAGTTAAAGTGGGAATTGGACCAGGAAGCATCTGCACGACAAGAATTGTAGCGGGAGTTGGAGTTCCACAGATAACGGCAATCTCCATGGTGGCAGATAGGGCTGAGGAATATGGAATCAAAGTAATAGCAGATGGAGGCATAAGGTATTCCGGGGACATCGTCAAGGCCATAGCGGCAGGAGCAGATGCGGTTATGCTGGGGAACCTCTTGGCAGGAACTAAAGAAGCTCCCGGAAGGGAAGTCACAATAAACGGAAGGAAATACAAGCAATATAGAGGAATGGGAAGCTTGGGAGCAATGATGAAGGGAGGAGCGGAGAGGTACTACCAGAAGGGACACATGAAAACGAGGAAATTCGTCCCAGAGGGTATTGAGGGGGTTGTTCCCTACAAAGGTAGAGTAAGTGAAGTGCTTTACCAGCTTGTGGGTGGATTAAAGGCGGGAATGGGATACGTTGGAGCAAGAAACATTGAAGAACTTAAGGAAAAGGGACAGTTCGTGATAATAACCCAGGCAGGGGTTAGAGAAAGCCATCCCCATGATGTAGCAATAACAAACGAGGCGCCAAATTATCCTCTCGAAAGGTGATTTTTACATTTTTATGTTCAAAATAGCAAAATTTTTAAATCAAATTTTACAATTTTATGTCGAAGGTGACGCTCATGTGGGAAAAGTTTATTGAAGAGAAAGTTAACGAAATTAGAGAGACCGTTGGAGATGGAAAGGCAATAATAGCACTAAGCGGAGGCGTAGACAGCTCAACAGCGGCAATATTAGCCTATAAGGCCATTGGTGATAGGCTCTATGCGGTCTTCGTGAACACTGGATTTCTGAGAAAGGGAGAACCAGAGTTCGTTATAAAAACTTTCAGAGATGAGTTCGGCCTGAACTTGATCTATGTAGATGCCCAAGAGAGGTTTTTTGAGGCACTTAAAGGTGTAACCGATCCAGAGAAAAAGAGAAAAATCATAGGAAAAACGTTCATAGATGTCTTTGAGGAAGTGGCAAGGAAAATCAACGCGGATTTCTTAATTCAGGGCACTATAGCCCCAGACTGGATCGAAAGCCAAGGGAAGATAAAGAGCCACCACAATGTTGGCGGCTTGCCTGAGAGATTGAACCTCAAGCTCATAGAGCCCCTAAGGGATCTCTACAAAGACGAGGTGAGAGAGGTTGCAAGAGAACTCGGTTTGCCGGAGAAGATATACAAGCGCATGCCATTTCCGGGTCCAGGATTAGCCGTGAGGGTTATTGGTGAAGTGACACCGGAGAAAATAGCCATAGTAAGGGAAGCTAATGCAATAGTGGAGGAAGAGATTGAAAAAGCTGGTCTAAAGCCATGGCAAGCGTTTGCCGTGCTCCTTGGGGTCAAAACGGTTGGTGTGCAGGGAGATATAAGGGCATACAAAGAAACAATAGCCGTCAGAGTTGTCGAGAGCCTAGACGGCATGACAGCAAATGCAATGGACGTTCCCTTTAAGGTGCTCCAGAGGATAGCTTTCAGGATAACGAGCGAAATTCCCCAAGTAGGAAGGGTTCTCTACGACATAACTAACAAACCTCCAGCTACAATTGAGTTTGAGTGATAACGTTTATTTAATTTTTCAACTAAATTTTCAATGGTGTATGAGGAATGAGCATTCAGCTCCTCTTAAAAGAACTAAGAGAAAAAGTTCATTCCATATTGGGGGATAAGCTTAAAGAAGTCATCCTTTATGGTTCTTATGCCAGAGGGGATTATTCCACCGAAAGCGATGTAGATGTTCTGTTAATTGTAAAGGAAAGACTGAGTCTTGAAGAATACGAGAAAATTATGGAAGTTATAGCAGAGCTAAGTCTCAAATATGAGAAGGTTATATCCATAATAGACTACCCAGAGAACATTTTTATGACTTCTGATTCGCCATTTTTGCAAAATGTGAAAAAGGAGGGAATCAAGATTGAATAAGTTTGAAGCTTGGAGGGAGATAAATGATCATCATAATGGATAATCACGGGCAGTACGTGCACAGGATTTGGAGAACCCTACGCTACCTCGGCGTTGAGGCGAAAATAATCCCAAACACAACGCCGCTTGAAGAGATAAAGGCAATGAAGCCCAAGGGAATTATCTTCTCAGGTGGGCCAGATTTGGAAAGAACTGGAAATTGTGAAGCTGTCTTAGAGAACTACGAAGACTTCAACGTGCCTATAGTTGGAATATGTTTGGGACATCAGCTCATAGCAAAGCACTTTGGCGGCAAAGTTGGTAGGGGAGAAAAAGCAGAATACAGCCTCGTTGAGGTCGAGATAATCAAGGAGAACGATATCTTCAAGGGACTCCCAAAGAGGCTTAAAGTTTGGGAAAGCCACATGGATGAGGTGAAAGAGCTTCCAGAAGAGTTTGAGCTCCTAGCTAAGAGTGAATTTTGCCCTGTTGAAGCAATGAAGCACAAAGAACTTCCAATTTATGGGGTTCAGTTTCATCCGGAGGTTGCACACACAGAGATGGGAAGTGAGATTTACAGAAACTTTGCCAGGCTCTGTGGGGAGCTTTAACTATGCAGTAACTTGATTAGAAAGCTTAGATAGTAGTTTGTTGCTTATTTTTGCCATCTCTTTTATGATTAATTATCATCAGTAAAAACAAAACTTTTTTAAATTTCTTTATTTTTACTATATAAAAACGTAAAAGAGGGAGAAACATGGGGCATACCCTTTACTATCACATAAGGCTCAAGGAACCTGAAAAAGCCGCAAGGTTCATTGAAAGAGTATGCAAAGGACTTAGGTGGGATTTTGATACCAGAGAAGGAGAAATAATTGTGTTCCCTCCAGAAGAAAAAGTAGAGCCTCTTGTGATTAAAGATGGAAAGGGATTTGCGAAAACTTACAAAGAAGAACCCTACACAACGATTTATTTACTGCTACTGTTCTCACTCTCGGCCTTTGGCTCCGTTGATATTTCTGATGATGAGGACTTTGTTTTGTGAACCTCCAAGACCCTTTTTGGGATAGAGCTCCTGAATATCCTCTCCTCCACGAGGACTTTCACTATATCGCCTACTTCAACATCTTCCGCGCTTTCGACCCAGTACTTACCGGGCTTAACGTTGGCCCTTATGTCGTCGTGGACATCTATCCTTACAAGCTCGCCTTTGACTTCTTCTACAACCCCATAAGTCCAGTCTCTGGTGAACCTTGATTTATAGAGGTATCTAAACCCCAGCACAGCTATAAAGATAATCACCAGGTAGGCATAAAAATAGTAGACGTTCTTTGCGAGCTTTCTCACCAGGAGATATCCAAGAAAGGACAAAAAGCCGATTACCGTTAGTCCGTAATAAAAGAACCTGTATGGCTCAACTTCAATAAAGAATTCTCGATTTTTTAAAATGGTGTATCTCAGATAAGCGAAGTAGACAACAAAAAGCAGAGAAAGGTAAAGTTCATTTCCAAAGAGGACTAGGAGGAGAGATAATAGAAGATAGACAATAAAGGAAAGCTGAATGCTCAAGCTTAAGAGCTCATGAACCGTGAGTTCCCTCTTTATTAGCTTTCTGAGGAGTTTGAACTTGGGTGGGGTTTTTGATGGAGTGGGTTTGATTATTTCATTTAGGGTTCTTTTTGCCCACTTTGCTGATTTCACGGCAAAGGATTCAGCTGTTTCACCCACTTTGTAGAGGATTTCATCAAGGCTCATGATTTTCACCTCAACTACATGGATAGTTCACAAGCAGGTCACATGATGCCTCTTTGCCTAATATTGAAAGTGCTGTCTGATTGTCAAGGAAGAAGGGAATGAAAGACAAATCGACAGGAGGATTGAAAATGAAGTAGGGAGTGTCAAGTGTTCCATATGAAACCCCCCACATTCTGTAGCCATTCGTCTCATTCCCACTCCCAAAGTAATATTGAAGGAAATAGTAGTCAGCACTGCTCTGACCTTCTTTTAACGGTCTAGCCGTTAGGCCTGAAGTAAAGAGCGTATAGAGCTTGCTGTCAAAGGAATCGTGTGGAATCATGAAACTCACCAAACCAATTGGATAATGTTTATCTTCATAACTTATTCCAAGCTCATCTTGGGTTTTATTTGCCAGCTCTTCGTATTTTTCATGGTTGTCATAGCTTCCTTCAAGTCTCTCAAATATAGACCATCCGTCGTATATTCCAAAGTACCTCTGCTCCAAGAGGCAGTCGAGGAAAGGTTGGAGATCATAGGCTTTTGCGAGTATTTGAGAAGTTACTGCTGGGGGAGTGTAAGATTCAACATCACTTGAACTCAAGGATATCCCACTAAAGTTTGTGGAATCTTCAAGGGAGTCTCCATTTGTGTCTGGATATTTACGGATGAAGATGAAGTCATAGTATGTATCTCTACTGGGACTATCGCTATCAGTAACCAAATAGAGATAGTTTAATGGTTGAATAAATGTTCTTGAATACGTATCATCAGTATTCACTCTATAATCTGTCTCGTCTTTAAACTCTGCATCTGCAACAGTAGAACTTAATGGGACTATTATCGCCTCATAAATGTGATATGTGGTAACATCACTCCTCCCATCTACATCAGTCTCAAAACTCCACCAAGGTCTGTGGACTGCTAATCCATTCCCTCCCTGATAATCATCGGTAAACAACAACATGTAACCATCACTGTCTGTTATTCCCACTCCACTGTCCCAATCCCCATTTTTTTGTCCCTTCATCCTGAACCTTACACTGAAAGATCCACTATATCCAATTGAGTTTATAGTCCTAACAGCCTCTATACTGTCTCCTCCGTTTATTCTGAGCTCTCCATTGCTCTCGGTAGGACTTTGCTCTACCTGGATCCATTTATCATTCCAAGTTCCATCTTCAAAATCATCAAAGAATATAAACAGGCCATCTTCATAGTTGTATCCTTTAACCGGAGTTCCAGATCCAAAGTAAAGCGAATAAGTTTTTGATTGACCAGCGTTTATGGAATCTTTGATCCATATTAATGCTTCCTGGTTTGATGTATCCCAGTATTCAACCCAAAAAGGTATTCTGTTCCCATTTTCGTCGTAAAGATCTATAGCCACTTTGACCCGGTATATATCACTATTGCCGTCAGTTTGAGTGTTAGTAAATAGCTGTGTTAAAACACTGGAAGATAAACCCTTTATACTTGAGATTAATATAGGTATCTGATAGTTTGTTAAGTCAACCCCAACTTCGTTTGTTACAGTTATATTCAGCCTGTATTGAAGAGAAGTATTTTTCCAATCTCCTGTATTGGATTTTCCAAACACTAAAACCCCCGCATCGCTCTCATTGAATACATTCACCGGGGAGAGCGAGATTCCCCCTATAGTAGTGTTCACAATTATCGGGACGTTTGTTCCATTAAGAGAGCCATTTAAAAGCACGTAAGCAAGGGCACCATCTCCGGGATAAAAGTCGCCGAAGTAAATGTAATCTTTACTAACGCTTCTAGAGAATTCCCCAAGTACGTAAGGGTCATCACTGCTGCCATTTCCTTCGAGTACCTTTATTGGCTTTCCTATCAGCTCAGGATATGGGTAAAGGCAAGCCCTAATAGATCTCGAATATCTTCCTCCCGTCATTGGAGGGAATAGTGGATCCTCGAGGTTTCTAATGTCTATAAACGCATAAGTGTAGTTGCCGCTCTTTGGAATAGAGCCGTCGTAAACTATCTTGCCGTTAAAATCCCTCACCGTTATGTTAGGAATCTTTGCCTTTACGAAAATGGTGAAGGAATCAAGAACACCAACAGTAATGCTCATGTTGCTTAATATCTCCTCGTCGCTCTGCTCTATCAAAAATCCCTGCTCAAGGAGATAGTCTCTTGTTAAAGCAAGCCACCTTTCAATGGTCTGGTTTTGCATAATCTTCTCCAAATTCTCATAGCCAGAAAGTTCCTCACTGGTTCCAAATAGAATTAAATCTTTCAAGGTTTCGTTAGCCGTTTTCTGTTTTATAAATTCTCCAGTGACTGTAACGTAGTCTATGACAGCTATTAATGCTCGTTTTCCAGAAATCTCAAGTGCCCTTTGAAAGTCAGAGTCAAAGTAAGCAACTCCCCTGAAGCTCCTCTCTACAAGAACCCTCTCGTTCTGTGCCTGAAATATTTGAGAGGAAACATCCTCATAAGTCGCCAAAAGAAGTAGCATAGGGATGAGAAGAACTAAAACAGCAGAATTTAAAATAAAACCTCTCCTCTTCATCAGTCCTCCCTCCATACTCTCAGGGTAATTTGTACAGGCTCAAAAAGTCCCGGAATTTCTCCCATATCAACAAAAGAAATCCTAACCTCTTCTGAAAGATCAACATCTATCGGATTATTCTGAGAGCCGTCAAAGGGTGTCTTTCTCCATTCTCCTGGATTTGAGTCTCCTCTATAGTTGAGTTTATCGAAGAGTCTTAGAATTGCATCATCTACAGCGTAGCCTCCCCCTATATCAGGGTTGAGGTCGTCAATTGATATAGACTTGTATGGAGGATCTCCAACAAGTATATTCTTCTCCACAATTCCGGAAGAACCGTTGTAGTAGTAGGTCAAATTGTAGCCCTTATAAGTTGGGTAACCCTGGAGAAGGAAGGGGAAGACCTCTCCATAACCGGCATATCCTTGAATGAAGTATTTTATAATACCTCTCGTTTTACCTTCTCTAAATCCGTAATCAGAAGTATAACTTTGGGCAATAAACGTATTCAAGCTTCCAGGAACCATCATGGTTTCATTAAGCCTAGTATAAGCTATCCTGAAAAGGTATTTATCGATAGATCCATTGTAGATTGTGTAGCCGTTTTCAGTAAACTCCATAGTACCAATTGCATAAAAATTAAAGTTTATCCCAACCCATAAATCAGAATACCAGGGATCCGCATATGGTGGAAACGTATAACTTACCTGCATTTGAGAACATCTGTAGATACTACATGAAGAATAAACTACATCGTTGTAATCAATATAAATTGAAAGGGGAATAGAGTATAGGGTTATGAGGATTCTCGGGACGTAATCAATCTTTATCCACGAGTTTGGATACCCATAGAGCTTTCTCCGCCTTTCCCCCCCATAGTCTCGTCCTCCATACTCAAAAGTCAGTCCATCATCAGACAGGCGGGAGTCTAAGGCCAATATAAACGTGAAAGATGTTTTACTGAGATTGACATAGTCCATGCCCGCTTTAGTCTGAAGGGCATTTTTTATTTCATCATTTGTTATATCGATCTCATCCACCCCGTTTTCATTAACATCTTTCTCCAAAAGCTCCACAGTATTCGCTCCAAAAGAATAATACAGCTTTACTTTATCAACACCCTCTGTCTTCAAGTGAATGTTTATGTTTCTTATTTCGCCGGGCACAAAGAGGGTGTTGAAATAAGTTATTCCAGTGTAATCACTTTCCAAGTCATATAGCTTCACCAAGCCTGGATCTTCGACTGCAAGGGATGAACTTTGATATTTTAAATGAAGCGTTGTGCCACTACCAACTCCAAGCTCGTATCCACAAGGACCATTGCTATATACAATCTTTAACGGAGTGGATCCTGGGTTGATATAATCACTTATATCTATTAACTCATCACTAGACGAAGTTACAAAGGTGTTGTTTAGATACACATCCATATCTTGGGTTGTTCTTTTTACAAACCTCCCATCCGCAATTATGGATTTGGCATCTTCTGGTATAGTTATATTGGTCATGAGAGTGAATGTGTTGTAATGATAATAAGAACATGCTGCTGCTAGTGCTCTGTGGATTCCAATTAAGTCCTCCCTTATCAGCGTCGCTTTTGATAAATACGCCCTCGCCATATATCCCCTCGGCGTCTGGTTGTACTTGTATCCGCTCAAGGTGAGCGTTGCGGGAGAAACCTCAAAAGCCTTGGAGTAATTCCCACCGACCTTTCTAAGATAAGAGCTCGTGTAGTTGTTTATGAGCAGTTCGTAGTAATAGCCCTCGAGGGTCTTGTTCAAAAGGTATCCCAAAATTAGCTCCGCCTTATGGGTGAGGTTTTTCTCGGGGAAAAGATCTCTAGTTGCCCAGTAAGTGGCGATTATATCAAGGGGACTCATGTCCGGGTTCACAAGAGACTCATCGAGAGCACCACTGGTGCTCCAGTTTTCCAAAATCTCCGGAGAGACAAGCTCCTTGAGAGGAACATTTCTTAGGGTTGTGAGAACATCTTCAGCTTTGTACTTGCTCCCCTCTCTTAATGAACTCGTGTAAACATTTGTATTATCTATAATAGCAACCATACCACTAACAAACACCATAACCAAAATCAATGACAGCAGAGCATCAAGTGTGAAAACAAACCCTCTCCTCCTCATCTGTCATCCCACACGAGAAGTTTTATTATAGCGTCATCGAACTTGGGCTCGAGCATGTACCTTATCTCCGGAATAAACTCGATCTCAACCTCATTCCTTGACCAGCCCTCCAGTGAATAGAGCCATAAAAGGAGTATCTTGTTCTGAGTATCCGTCGATCCAAAGAGCTCTTTAAAGGGAACTGTTATTGTTCCATTGAAACCCTTGTATGACTTCAGCTTCGGGGTTTTGTTTCCGTTTTCGTATTCGTACCATACAAGCGTTGCGTTTAAATCGCTTTGATTCCCATAAACGAACAACCCCCTTATCTCGATGCCAAGCTGGCTTATTAAGGTGAGATTTCCATAGTTTGACGAGTTAACTTTGACCCTGACCACTTCCCCATCCATGACCTTGTACTTCATAAACCCGTAAACGAGAGGCTCTTCGTCTGAAGGTCCCGCTGAAAGATTGTATACTGGTCTTAAAAAGACAAAAGTCCTTTCAACAGGCTCAATCCAAGGTGATCTTTGCATAGATGCTTTTATCGTCGCTTCATCTTCTACAAAGGTCTTGTTTATGAATGCAATAGTGTAGAGAGATTCCCCCAAGTCATAAAAGTCTCTGGGGCGATTGTAGGCGGAGGTAAGGTCTGGGAAGGTGTTATCATATGAGGAAACTGTTATAATAACATTACCCTGTGTTCCTAGTTTGAGATCCAACCCAGGACAACTTCCACTCGGACTAAATTCTATTAAAAAGTTGCTCTGCTTTTCTTCTAGTCCAACATATATCTCTACAACAACAGGGGGATAAACAAGATAATCATGGAGGGGCTCACTGCCCCTTTTCCCTTCTATCACTACTGGTTCCTCCGTTATAAACATTACATAATCTCCTTGATCCAAGTCAATATTGTTTCCATTGTTAATACTACAAATTTCATTATTTTCATAAATCTTCCCGCCTTTGATAACACGTATGTAACTTACCCGAAATGTGGTATCCCCGGCTTCTGGTTTGTAAATATCAACTATTACCCCGAATGGAGGTGGAGTTGGATTTGCAAATGTTATATTGTTTATATAGACTCTCGGAAACCTTCCCTCTACATTTACATTGAACTTTGAGATATAAACTTCAAACATAAAGTCTTTTCCTCTCGCCAACTGGTCAAATATATCCGTTAAGTTCTCCTTTGACCTATTAAGAGCAAGTATCTTTTCATGATCCAAAGCGTAAGAGTAACCTTCATGCCTTAGTCCAATCATTTTAACACCGCTCACATTCTCCTCCCAATCCTCTGGATATCCGGGGTTTTTGGTCAAAACATCGAGCATGTTATTGGCTATGTTTGCCCTATCATACCAGTCCAAAAGGTTGGTTATCTCAGCCCTAATCATATCGTTCGTGTTCATCACTACCCCAACGACCATTACAACGATAACCAATGAAAGCAGGGCATCTATCGAAAGCAGCTGGCCTTTCCTCATCCTCTCTCCACCCTCACCTTTATCCTCACGACCTTTCCGCCATACTTTAGGCTTCCCGAGGAGTTTGTAAACCTAAAGCTCTGAAGTAAATCTTTCTCAATAAAGTCCTTTATCGTTTCATTTAAGTTAGCGATGCTTGCCACGGAGGAAAACGGGGTACTTATGGTTATGGTTATATTGACGTCGCTTCCACTTTCTTCGGATTCTAGGGTTTTGATTGCCAGGTGAGGATTCCCCTCAGCATTATGAATCTCCTCCATCACTGGATTTAGCAGAGTGTAGGGCTCCTCGTCGCTCATTACGCCCGTGTTTAGGTAGGTAATAGCCTTGGATGTTGAACTTCTAACAGCACTAACTATCGCCATGTTCGTACTGTTGTCTGTGTAGGATGGGATAATAAGGATTAATCCTATGAAAATGATCGAAAGGATAAACACCATCTCAATTGCCGTTTGAGCGCGTGATGTTCGCATAGAGCATATCACCTACTTTCACAGTTTTTATCCAAAATGTATCGTTGCTCTCAACAACTATCGATGCGTTAGCTATGGGAACTGTTGAGTTTTTAACAACCCAGTAGCTCTTTCCGCTTACCGTTACGTTTACTATTATTTTGTTTTCTGCTCCATTGAAGGTTATATTAAACTCTGCACCCTCTATTTGAGGCGGCTCTTCCTTAAGGCTGTAGCCTTCACCCACAGCATAGACTTTTGCGGTATGATCAACTATCTCAGCTGAGAATACTCTAACCTTTGCCATTACATCAAAGCTCTCAGCATGGGCTATTTCACTGTTTGAGAGATAAATGAGATTTAACATTGTTAAGGTTACCAGCACAAACGCAAAAAGCAAGTCCAAGCTTATCTGGGCCCTCATGCTAACCACCGAGGTTAAGGTTTATCTTGAGCTCTTCACTCGTGGAGTTAAACACCCAGGTCTCGTTCTTATCGGGATTCCACTCAACAATAATTCTCAATGTCGAGGGCAAATCCGTAGCGTTCACAAATACCCCTGCATAGTCTCCTATAGTATTGTTTGGAGCGTAAATTGAAGCATTGTTTGATAAATCAACGGCATAGAGGGATCTGCTCCAGAAGTAGTTTTTCTTTGCTGTGTCTGCCTCGTTTAAATTCACAACGGGATTATCACTATCCAAAATCACAACATAAGTTCCGTTTTTATACCCTATTAAAAGCTGCGGGGTCCCCTCCATAGAGAAGGCCTTCGTAAGGAAGTAGTCATCATTTAGATATTTGAACGTGAAGTACTCGGTAGCCTTCGCGCCAGGCCCTTGGGCGTAAACTTGAGAAATTGCATTGGAAATGGTGTTCGCGAACAGCTTTGCCTCCTCACTAACCTGAATTCTCAACATATCTGAAGACTGCTCACTTGAGAAAGTTATATTTCTAACCGAGAAGGTTAGAAGTACTACAAACAGCACGAAGATAAAAAGAAACTCAAGCGAAATTTGGCCTTTTTTCATATTTCTCACCACTCAGTAATAATAAATGCTGGCAAATTATTTAACACTTTCTTTATTCTCCCCTGTTACAACCGCAAAAACATTCCCCCCGAGCTTTTTAATTGAGACTCCAAAGTAGTCATTGTTGAAAATCTTAAACTTATACTGCTCTGCATTTAGCTTGTGCTTCTTTAAAAGCTCCTTCAGTTCATCAATGAAAAGCTGGGTGAGCTGGTAATAGCTTATATCTAAGGAGTGCTTTTTGTAGTCAATTAAGAACAGCACGAGCGGAAGGGCGCTTAGTGGTACAAGAAACCATGGCTCAGAGTAGAGTACTGTAAGACCAATTCCTAAAGCAATAAAAACACCAATAAGGATTAAACTGAGTTTAAAGGAGCTTTTAACTCTTTTCATATCTTTAACTTTGTTCTCCCAGATCGTTAGAAGAGAAGGGTTGTAGAAGTCAAATGCTGTGTGTCTCTTTCCCTTTGCTATCCTCTGTCTTATTAAGTCGTCCCAATCGTCTTCATAGTATATCACTTCTCCCCTGTTCTTTGCCCTCTCAGCGTCTATTGAGGAGATTATTCTTATCATGTCCTCTGCACTTTCCTTAGCTATGTGGGAGTAAACTTCCTTCTCATTGAGCTCTAAAGCTACTTCAACCGAGTCTTTCATCAACCTCACCCGGATAGATGTCATCAAAGTCCGGTAATCCGGTTAGAAGTTCTTTTTTCTTTGTTTCGGCTTCTTCTTTTGCTTTCATGAATGCATGGGCGTATTTTTTGGCAGTAACCACTATATCCTCTATGCTCTTGCTCTCGTATATACCGCTCAAAAGTGTCACAACTTCTATCTCCTTCTCTCTTGGATCTGGATAAAAGCCGCGGAAAATCTGTTTGCCTTTTATCTTTCTTGTGAGGTATTCAAGAGCCTCAAAGATGTCCTTTGCCTTTAGGAGCTCTGGTGGGCCATGGATGGCAACCAATCCATAAAGGGCCGACTCTATGTTGGCTTCAAGATAGAGTCCTTCATTTTCAAAGGATTTCAAAATCAGCCTGGAGATGTTTTTAACCTTATTCGCCTCGGCCTTTGCATAGCCTACTGTGGCAAAGCTTCCAAAGGCGTTGAGAACGAACTTTAAGTCACTTGCGTCAAGCGTCTGCTCACCTGGAACATCTATTAAAGCTAGGAGAGAGGCTATTCTCTCAACTATCGTGTAGTTTATCTTTTCATAAGCTTTGGATATATCCTCTGCACTTTCCTTCAGCTTGTTGTTGTCTATCGCTATTATCGAGTCAACTACCTTAGAGAGCTTGTCTATGGTTATTGCCGCGTTTATTGTAGGTCTTATGCCTTCTTCCTTCAGGGGCAGAGCGCCTATGGCAACTACAAGAGAATCGGGGTATTCTTCCTTTAGTGCCTCTGCTAAAACTGGGGATCCGCCTGCTCCAGTCCCTCCCCCAAAGCCAAATGTTAGAAAGAAGATATCAACGTCGCTGTAGCCGACCATGGAGCTTATTTTTTTCATCACTAATGGCAGATCCCTTTTAATAGCCTCTCTTCCCAGTACTGGATTGGCATTTACTCCTTTTCCACCAGTTAAACTTTCCCCAACGAGTATTCTCCTCTCCTCTGGAATGTGCTTTAAATACTCTAGATCGCTCTTGGAAGTGTTTATAGCCAGTGCCTCAAAATTAACCAAAGCGAATAGGTCAGCTATCTTTGTTCCACACTGGCCAACTCCAATGATTAAAGCCCTCACAGTAATTTCACCTCACGAATTCTCCCATTAATTCTGGAGTCCAAGAGGTACCATACTGATACCATACAACCACAGCAGGCCCTTTGAAATACTTAAACATACCTAAATCGAATATCTCTCTAACCACTCCAGAGTTCCCATCATAAAGAACAAAGAGTATGTAATTTTGTTCATGTTTTCCAGCCACTATTACCACTGAATCTTTAAGAGGATAATAATGCCCGTTTACAATTAGTTTGGAATTCTCTACTTCCATTGAGACTGCTGGATTATATTCACTTATATTAAAATCGTCTAAACCTCCTATAACCACATAGTTTGAGTTCTTAAATCCTTCAAACTCTGACAGTAGAAGTGTTTTATTAAGGTGTTTTTCTAGTGCGTTCCGGACAAACCTAGCAGTGTAGTACTTTCCGGAGGTATAAACAACTTTAAAGTCTTCTTTTTCCAAAACCCTGTTAACCCACCAGATATCTATCCCATACGTCGGGGTATAAAGAATATTCAATACAAGTGGAATTTCAACTAAGTTTCCTCTGCTTACTATCTCATTTCTGTGATCCATAACCCAACTAATGAACTCATCACGATAGTTATAGCCAAGAGAACTCAAAAGAGCAATTGCTCTGGCAGTTAAATCTGTTCTAGGTTCCCCTTCGTATATCAAAACATTATAGAAATACAACTCCTTTATATTGGCCCATCTTCCATCAGTTCTTCTTTGGTCTATTAACCACTCTACGTTGCGTTGTAACTCATCTTTGCTGGAAATGGGGAGTAATGCCTCAAGAACTTCAAGAGTTGTTTCTACTTCTGGAGTAACCATGTATGAGTAGTATTTTGTCTGAACATAAGTTCCCCATCCGCCTTTTGAGATTGAAAGTAACCATCTCTTAGCCTCTTGAATGTCTTGATCACTAGGAGACACACCTAGAGCTAAGAGGGCTTTTATTGCTAAAGCTGTATCTTTGGGTTGTGGACCTAGAACATTTCCCCATAACCCATCCTTAAGCTTTAGGCTTTTTATAATCTCTATATTTTCCTTTTTCTCATTTTCGTCAAGCATATTGAACCTAGCCAAGAGCAAAATATTATACACGTACCTTGGGGAAAGCTCCCTTTTCCTTAGAACCTCATTTTTGTTTGCTGATAATCTTTCTCCTGCCCATTCCAGAGCTTTGTCTACACCTTCACGAGAGAAACAGTATCCAATGTTTGAAAGAACATAATATGTTGCAATTTCATTTGATGGGTATCCCTCAAGATAGCTCCATCCTCCATCTGAATTTTGAGATGAAAGTATAACGGAGCATAACTCTCTAGAAAAACTCGTCAATGCTGGAGGTAGACCCAGTTCTGCATATCCAATATCCAATGTTGCCAAAGCCGAGGTCTTTATAACATCTCTCTCAACCAATGGCTCATGTTCATTTGCCCAATAAGTAAAACCATCTTCATTCTTCAAATTCTCAAGTTCGGCAAGAAGAACTGCTGTTCTAAAACTCAAGCCTTCATAGTTCAGTAGGGCATATGTAAGTAGAGCTTTTTCTTCTATAGTAATATCCTTGGAGTTGACGAGTTCCCACACCTTTTCTATTAATGAAGAGTCTATTTTATAACCAACGCTTTTATATGCAAGGATTTTTAAAGCCAGAGCTTTTCCCTCTCTCAATTCAGTCTTTTCGACACTTTCTACGAATTCAATTGCATTTTTTATGTTCTCATTTTCTGCAGAGTATCCATTCTCACCAAGTGCCCAGATAGCCATGATTGTTGGATAAAACTCAGGTAGTGTGTTTGGGACATATCCCCATCCATTCATACTGTAAGAATTCAATAAGAATCTTATTCCAGAGGTAATAGCCTTAGAGATATCCTTATATTGGGAGGTTCCTCTTTCGTATAATGAAATCGCTGATTTTAGAGCTATGATAGCATAGGACGTATCCACAACATTACTCGTACTCTTTTCATAATATCCCCATCCCCCGTCTTCATTTTGTCTATAAAGCAAAGAATATGCTAAGAAAGTGATATTATCAATGGTCACATTATTGGCTGTTCCATAGCTCATAGTCAAGGCAAGTAAAGACAAGCTTATTTCTTCCGTAGTCTCTGCATATCCTCCGCTCTGGAGAAGGAATCTAACTGATGAGTCCAAAATAGGCACTGCCCCAGCATAAGGAAGTATCATCATCACAACAAGCAAGACAGGAACAACTCTCTTCATTCTCGGCACCTCTAAACCAGCTTTTACCAATTACCTAATTAAGTATTACTCACTCAAAACAAATAAAGGTTGCGGAAGAAGAGCTAGTGTTTTATAAAGCGATCCTTTTTGCTGATGTCATTCCTCATTATCAAAACAACCCTGCTTGGGGGATACTCATCTTCTATGTGGTATCCTGGGAGGTATTTCACAAGTTCCTCGGCAAAGGCCTTTATGTCCTCATGGCTTGGCATGTTGTTGATCGTTAACCTGTTCCTTGAGAAGCCCACGAACATGTAAGCCTTAGCTTCGACGAACATTGGCTTAGCTTTCATTATGAGCTTTGCATAGCCCTCTGGATTGTGCATGTTTTCGCCCTTAACAAGGGTAAGCCTTATGACCGTCCTTATTGGAAGATCGCGCATAAGCTCAAGCGTTCTGTTTATCCTCTCCCATCCATCCGGAATCATTGGCACGTTTACCCTCTGGTAGGTTTCTTCATCTGGAGCCGTTAAAGAGACATAGAGCTGTGTGGGGAGTTTATTCTCCTTTATCATTTTCTCCAAAACCTCTGGCTCCGTGCCGTTGGTGACTATGAAGGTAGTAAACCCTCTTCTGTGGAACTCCTCGACGAGGTCTCCTATCATTGGGTAAAGCATGGGCTCACCGGATAGGCTTATTGCCGCATGTTTGGGTTCCATGGCCTCTTCAAGCTTTTTGACGTTTATCTGGTCTTTTATTCCCCAGTAGCCGCTTAAAAGTTTTCTTTGAGCTTCAATGCTCTTCTCAACTATGTAACTTGGCTCATCCCACGGCTGTGGAAGCTCAACTCCCAGAAAGCCTTCCATTGGGCGCCAGCAGAAGATACAGTTGTGCGTGCACCATGCCGTTACCGGAGTCATCTGCAAACAGCGGTGGGATTGGATTCCATAAAACTTCTGCTTGTAGCAAAAGCGATCGTGTTTTATACTCTCCTTTAACCAATGACAGAGCTTAACCGAACTGTGATGACCTATGAGAGCGTAATGTTGCTTTTTAAAAAGATTTGCAATCTCTTCAGGCATGTTTGGTTTTACATCCATTAGCCTCACCTAACTGTGCTTCAAGAGAGAGTTTAAAAATTTTTGCAACATATTTCACGATACTGTCAGGATAAGCAGTGAGGCGTCAGGTTTAAATCCCAGACACTACCACAGAAAAAGAAAGGGGGGAAACATGCAAGCTGAAACCATTATTCACTGGATGGTTTCAGCCTTAAAACCTTTTCGCCGAAACAAAA